>CAYUZZ010000071.1:4789-8725 GCA_964449505.1 uncultured Hyphomicrobiales bacterium
TATGTTATGGAGAACATAAGAACTTATAATCCAACTGCAAAAGTTATACTTGCAGCTTCTGCGATTATGGTTGATTCTCCCGAACTTATACTTGGCAAAAACGTATTGGTAATCGAAGATGGTCCAACTCTTACTCATGGAGAAATGAAAATAGGAGCTGGTACTGTTGCAGCTACTCGTTTTGGAGCTGCCTCAATGATTGACCCACGCCCTTACGCTGTAGGTAAAATTGCTGAAACATTCGAAATTTATCCTGAAGTTGGTACATTATTGCCAGCGATGGGATACGGTAAGCAACAAATGCAAGACCTTGAAACTACTATTAATAATACTGAATGTGATTCAGTAGTGATTGGAACTCCAATCGATTTAGGTAGATTTATTAAGATAAACAAACCAAACACAAGAGTATATTACGAATTGGCTGAAATTGGATTACCAAATATTAAATCTGTTTTGACTGATTATTTGAAGTAAAATTGATTAAATGAAAAAAGCTGCAGAGCAATCTGCAGCTTTTTTTGTGGTAAAAACCGGATAAATTTTTACTTATTGTTCTGGTAAAATTCTTCCATAAATTTAGCTAATAAATTAACCGATTCCATAGGACAAGCATTATAAACAGAGGCGCGGATACCACCTACAGAGCGGTGCCCTTTTAGTCCAAGCATTTTGAGTTTTTTTGCTTCATTTACGAATTTCTCTTCTAATTCTACGGTGGGCAAATTCCAAGTAATATTCATCAAGGAGCGGTCTTCTTTATTGATTACAGCACCTTTGTAGAATTGACTATATGAATCTATCATCCCATAAATTACACCTGCCTTCATCTGGTTCATCTCCTGAACTGCTTCGAGCCCACCCTTGGCTTCAATCCATTTCATCACACGTGAAACTACATATATTGGTAATACGGGAGGTGTATTGAATAGAGATTCATTATCAGTATGAGTTTTATAAGAAAGCATTGTAGGAAGTCCTTTTTTAGCTTTTTCTTCCAACCATGAATTTTTAACAATTACAATTGTTACTCCCGAAGGACCAACATTCTTCTGAGCTCCAGCATAAATAAAATTATATTTTGAAAAATCTCTTTTAATCGCTAGAAAATCAGAAGACATATCTGCCACCAAAGGAATTTTGCCTGTGTTAGGGTCAGTTTTTAACTCAGTTCCGTAAATGGTATTATTAGTTGTGATATGCACATAATCAGCATCATCAGATAAATTATATTCTTTGGGAAGATAATTAAAATTGGAGGATTCGGAGGTGGCAGCTATATTTACTGTACCTACCAACTTGGCTTCTTTGGCAGCTTTCTTTGCCCAGACGCCTGTAACAATATAATCAGCTTTTGTGTGCAAAAAGTTAAAAGGTAGCATATAAAATTGTGTACTTGCACCACCACCCAAAAATACAACTTTATATTCGTCAGAGGATAAACCCATTATTTTGAGTAAATCATTCTGAGCTTGTTTGATTACTGCATCAAATTCTTTAGAGCGGTGGCTTATTTCCATTATACCAATACCTGTTCCTGCAAAATTAAGGCAAGCATCTGCTGTGTCTTTTACCACATCGGTTGGTAAAACTGCGGGTCCCGCAAAAAAATTATGGGCTGTTAACATCATTAATCTCCTATTTTGTGATAAATTGATTTTAGAATTTACTATTTAATAACTTTTCACAATAAATTGTTGTTATAAATTAAAATTTATTAACAAAAATAATAATTTTTATTGAATATTATGTGAATAAAGTAATTTATTTTGAAATAACAAATTTTACTGTATCGAATCCCTTATCAGTTTTTAAATTAAGCAAGTATGCACCTTGTGCAAAATTCCTAACATCAAGAGTAAGATTCATTATACCTGGCATTAAATCCGAAACATTCGTTAAGCTCCGATATATGCTTTTTTCAATTTCTCGCCCATTGATATCAGTTATGTTATAAATAATATAATTCACTTTCTGATGGAATAATTCAATATTCAAATATCCATTTGCTACCGGATTGGGATAAATTTTCGAAATCAATGTAATCTTTGGTTGTGACAGGAAATTTCCATAAACGCTACTTATAGATTGCATAAATGCTCTTATTTTTTTACTTTTCTCAATCAGACTTTCGGTTGAGTTTGAGGCTAATATTCCAAAAATAACACGATTTGTATCATCGGGTCTTAATGAAATCGGTCCTGCTGCCAATACCATAGAAACATCTTTAATTTCAGATGTTGCACGTCCAATGCCACTACTAATCATTTTCCATTTTTCACTTTTTGTAAAGCCATCGTAAACACCAGGGTTGTCTTCGCTTGAACCATCATTATCAATTGCATAAAAATTTTCGTTATGTTCTGAAAGAATCATAACACCGACGTTGGGCAGAGAATCAGTCTTTGTATTATAACAAAGTGCAATTTTGTTATCAAAATCCCATTTTATTTGATTGTAAGCACCACTGGTACCTATATCCCAGTCAAAATAAAGCCCGGCAAACATTGAGTCCACAAAATTTTCATTTCTGTTAATTATATCATAAATACCTATAACACAATCTTCCATTTCTGGATTGACAAACTGGTAATAACTATTTTGAATTTTTGCCCCAGCTCTTGTGGAATCAACAAGGTCTTTATATTCTGAATATGTTTCCAACGGTGCTTCCAGACCAGGTTCGCTTACTGATATTGCCTTCACGATTAAAAAATCACCAGAGTTATAGGAAGGGTCGGATGCTCTTGCCATATCTGAGACTTTAACTGAATCAACACCCACTATCAGAGCACTTTCGAACAGTAAATTATCAGAACCTTTCCACGACATTCCTTCTCCCATAGAGTTGGCAGGATAATCGTTATATGCTAAGTTACCGCGGCTGGTAACTGTTAATGAAATATGATTTTTATTGATAGTGCGATAAGAAGGGTTAACTAAAATATTGACTCTTGTGTTATATGTGTAGTTTTCTAAGGATGTTATATTAATATCAATGGGGAGTGCAACATCGAAATCATTCGTTTCTGGCACTACAAATTCAATCATATTTGTTAAGTATTTCTTTTCCATAGTTTCAAAATTCCCAGCATCTAAACTGTCCACCTTGAAATTGACCGATTTCTTATAAGAGCTGGTGGCTTCCAAAACAACAGCATTTAGGGGTTTTAAGGTATTGAATAACGAGAAATGAATTTTTACAGTGTCACCACTAATTATTAAGTTTTTTTTATTACTAATTATATCTATTGATTCGATATTCAAAGAAAATAAATTAGTATCAGAAATGGCTCTAAAGGCATTAACTCTTCCCCTTCCGATTAGTCCAACGTATTGTGGATTGATGGAATCAAGATTATCTGAACTTGCCTTCAAAAGTTCACCAATCATAAAGTTAGAGTAATCAGGATATTTAATTTTAATTAGCCCAGCAACAGCAGCAGCAACAGGTGATGCCATTGAAGTACCACTCATCTCTACATATTCATTGCCAGGAACTGTAGATAAAATCATAACACCCGGAGCCGAAACGTCAACAGAATAATCATAATTAGTAAAATATGCTCTTTCATCCTTGTCATCAACTGCAGCTACAGAAATGACTCCATCATACGAAGCTGGATAGAAGGCTATATTCTCGTTATTATTTCCGGCAGCTGCTACTATCAAGGCACCAAATTGGTTTACCTGAGAAATAATATCTTGTTCTGCTTGTGAATATCCACCACCACCCCAACTACAATTAATGATATCAGCACCTGCCAAACCAGCATATAGAAGACCTTCGTAAGAATTGGTAAGTGAACTTATCCAAGGATTGTCGAAACCAATTTTGACTGGAAGTATTTTGGCAAATGGGTTTGTTGCAGCTACGCCTAAATCATTATTTGTTACAGCAGCAATTATCCCCGAAACATGTGTGCCATGGTTACC
>CAYUZZ010000072.1:0-6266 GCA_964449505.1 uncultured Hyphomicrobiales bacterium
AATACCATTACGAACGTATTCGCTTCGTCGGTCAGACAATTTCTTGTTGTGGTCGTACATACCAACAATGTCGGTATGGCCAGTAACTTCAACCATTGATGAAGGATATACACGCCCATAAACATAATCATTCATAATTCTTTCGTTGATAACACCAGCGTCACTTTTGTCGAATGGGAACAGTATCAGGTTGTAAATTTCACGTGTACTATCTAATGTGCTTTCAATTCTCATTCTATCGGTGGAAATCTGCATTACTGGGATTATAATAGGATCAGACTTGCACTCGGCACCAGATTTGGTAGTAATAACCAACTGAGCAGTAAATGGCTTTTCATCTATTGGATATTTAAATTTAGTATTCTTCCAATTCCAGTTAATTTTTGGTTCAGTCAATCCAACTTCGGTTAAAGTATTCCATTCACCGTCACCAGCTTTGATTTCGATTCTTCTTTTAGCAACTAATTCATCTTCAATACCATTTTTAAGTATATAATCCATATCAACTGGTTGTGGCTCGGTAACGGAACCTACATCAAATACAGGTTTTGCAACTTCCCATTCAGTAGTAATGATTTCAACTCTTCTATTTTCCTGAATTCCTATTGAGTCAACTTTAGTATTAGTTGGCAAATCAGGTTTACCTTGGAATTTAAGTTCCATTCTGTTGGGGTCAATTCCCCAAATATTTTTGAAGTAATTATAGATATTTGTAGCTCTAACTTTTGATAATTCTGTATTGCCCTTCTCAGTTTTTGATTCGCCATCGTTACAGCCAACAATTTTAATTTTCACATTAGGATTCTTCTTTAAACGATAAGCATAGATATTCATTAAGTGGTAATATTTATCAAGCGTACCACCATATATGGAAGTATCAGCAAAAATCTTGGTTTGCTCTGGTGAATCAAACAGAATATACCTTTCGGGTATATCGGACTTACCTTCATCAAAAAATACGTAATTTAATAAAGGATACAGGTTTCTTGTAATAGTTTCCTTCATTACCAATCCACGATAATCGGCAACTTTTGAGTTATTCTTTTTTGCAATTTTAACATATTCAGATTCATCAATATCGGCAACTAATGTGGGTCTTTGTCCCAAAGTTACCTTTACTCTAATTTCATCTGGTTTTTGTGCTTCATCAGGATTTTCGGTAATACCTGGTCGTTCTACTCTTTGGACAATAGTTTTTTTACCGTATTTAGCATTTTCTGCAGTAATTTCCAAATCCACAAATTCGAGGGAATCTTTTGGATTACCATAATCAGAATTAGAAATAATTACTTCGTTTTCTGGTTTTGAAAAAGTGACTTCGTCATCTACAGTACGGTTGATAAGCGGATTTTTTAGAGTGACTTTTGCTGGAATAAATTCGCCAGAACATTCATCAACCACAGTTGTAATAACGTTAACTGCCTTGAAGAATGACGGAACAAATGCCATAAATACGTCCAAATCACCCTGATATCCTTTCAGATCTTGCCTGCGTGAGGAGAAATAAATTATATCACCCGATGCAGGCAGTGTAATGAACATTTCATCATCTTTTGTGTTAATTGGCTCGCCAAGATTTTCAGGTTTTGCCCATGTATCGGTGGCGGCATCATAACGTGAAAAGAAAAAGTCTAACCCTCCAACTCTGGGCTTATGACCATTAGATGCAAAGAACAATGTAGAATTATCAGCAGCAATAAATGGAGAAAATTCTGTACCATCTGTATTCAGAGCTTCAAGGTTAACAGCTGGTTTCCATTCATCGGCATCATCATCATAATCGGAATACCAAATATCCATGTTATCCAAAATTGGCTTACCATCACTATTAGGTCCCTTTCTTGAGGAAACGAAGAAAATTCTTTTTTTATCAGGAGAAATTGAAGGTTGTGAATCAAAGTTATCAGAGTTAACGTTTCTTCCCAAATTTACAGGTCTTCCCCATTTATCGCCCTCGATTGTTGATTGATACAAATCGCAACTGCCCACACCATCAGGTCGGTCGCAGGCTGTAAAAAACAATGATTGACGATCTGCTGCAATTGATGCAGCGCCTTCGTTAAATTCAGTATTCACATTTAAGTAATTAAGTCCAGTAATTGTGTCAATATTATAGGGAGTAAAGAAAACTGTATCAAGTCTGTCGTTTTTCTTTGCAGCCCAAAAATCATGGGACGGTCCATTTTTATTTTCTCGGCTGCCAAATCTATTCGACACATAAAATAAAGTTTTACCATCAGCACTGATTGTAGGTGCATAATCCACGCCAAGGTGATTAATAATTGGACCAAGATTTATTATTCGAATCCTTTGATTAGCAAGGATTGACTTATTCTCATCCTGATTTACATTGTTTACAATTTCGGCGGCAAGCATATATGAAACAGGGATATTTTTAAGTCCGGCATCTTCTGCTTTTATTTCCGCTGCTGTCATCTGCAAACCAATTATTGAATTTAATACCAAAAAAACGACAAACATTTGCGTAAGAACTCTCATCATATTATTATACCTATAATTTTGTTAATCTTTATTTCATTTTTCTATTTTTAAAATTACAAATTAATCATTTTTATACAATTTAGAAACAAAATAATTGTTATTTGTTAATTTATTTTAAAAATCTTAACATTTAGTTAATATAATTCATTATTTTTATATTAATCTTATTCAATTTTGTTTAATCTATATCATGTGTCTAAATTAAAGTTCGTAAATTAGAGCAGTGCAGATAAATTTCCTAGTAATAATGACTCGATTGAAAGGAATGCCTCTGCATGCTTAACTCCGCACAAACCCCCGTAATAACGTGACCTTGCTGTCAATTCTTCCATAAATTCTGGTGATGCAAGTCGAGTTGGAGCTTCCTTTTGGTATTTACCCTCCACATAAACCTGCGAAGAAAATGCCCTGATTGCCTCTAATTTAATTTCTATCACATCTGATATATCAACGAAGAAATCTGGGTTACGTGGGAATTGATACGCCTGCTGATAACAGAAAATCTTTCTTGTTCGGAAAATTTCCTGCTGTTGCCCTTCCCAATCGGTGGCAAATTTCTTCAATCCGCATTTGAACATTGCATCTCGGAATAATCTGTGAAGATTTTCGTGGTCGGGATGGCGTTCAAAGTATGGATGGATAAGAATAATCTTTGGTCTATAGTGCCGAATTGCTTGAACTATTTTAAATAAATTACCCTCACTAATATTAATAAATCCATCTCTCATACCTAAGTTGATACGTTCGCTTACTCCCAAAATATTCGAAGCAGCTATTGCTTCCTGTTTGCGGATTTCTGGTGTTCCGCGAGTACCCATTTCACCCTCGGTGCAATCAACAATCACAACTTTTCTTTTGTCTTTTGTCAATTTGGCGATTGTGCCGCCACAACACAATTCCGCATCATCGGGGTGTGCACCAATTACCATACAGTCGTAATTACCAGGCATATCATCTGTCATTTCTTAATATCCTTTTTTTCATCTAAATGTTTAGGTCGCTTGATAAATGCTCTTAATAAATTTTCTATTTCCTTTGAATTTAATGAATCAAAAGTGGTTTGGTATTTATTATCCTTAATCTTGGTCTCGAATTCCGATTCGGATTCTGATTTGCTATAAATTACCGTGAAGGCATAAGCGATTAATACAGAAAATTCTAAGCCCAAGGCAAAAAATACCATTGATGGTTGGGTAGAGGGAATAAATTTCAAGCCTCGCATACCAATAATTATAATCAAAACTGCTGCACCAATATAAACAAGCCCCAGCACTGTATTGCCATATCTTTCGGTATAATAAAAACGCATATAAAAGGCAAGACCAGCCCAGGGGTGAAATGCTTTATATAAGGGATTGGAATATTTCCACTTTATTGCTTTTTGGAATGATTTTATATCATCTGAAGGTACTTGCCATTTCTCTGCTATAGTGTGTATCTCGCGTGTATCTGCTGCCAGAATATCTTTTTCGAGTTCCAGATTATTCTGGTCGGAATAATAGCCATATATTGAGTAGTGTATTTTATCTAATTGATTGACTATTTCCCTCTCAATTTTATGCCTGATAAGCCCTAAGTTAACTGGTAAAACTGAAGTAATTACCAACGCAAACCAAAATGAGATAAGAATTATTGGCATTGCTAATGATAAAATGGGGTCGAACCAGTATCGGGCTTCATTAGAAGTACCCAGAAAAATATCTATAGCCCACGAATTAAGATAACCGGTTTGGTGGAGATTTGTTTTTTCCTCTAACATATATGGAATCATTTCACCACTATTATACACATTTCCCTGCAAATAGGATTCTACTACAGCATGCTCTATAAATGGAAGCATACTTGTAAATACAGTTACAACAAGTATAATAAAGAAGAAATTAAATATTATGTGTTGTATTACTGTATGCTTTACAAGTCCATAATATTGCTCTCTCTCTATTGATTTATTTACCATTTTTTTCAGTATATTTAATTATTATCTTTTATATTTACAAAATTAAAATTTTTTAGTTTGTAAAACTACTTAAAAATAAAATAATATAATAAAGAAATTATGATTTACCTAAATAATGCTTCAACAAGTTATCCTAAACCAAAAATTGTGCCCGATTCTGTAAATGAATATTTGATGAATGCACCGCAGAATTTTGGCAGAGGTTCCACTTTCACTTCTAATTTTATAATGGATACCCGCAAATTAATTTTAGATTTTTTTGGGGCAGGAAACGAATATTATGTCGTGTTTACTTCTGGCAGCACAGAGGCAATAAATCTTGTGATTAATGGGATGGATTTAGTTGGCAAAAATGTGCTTATTACTTCTACAGAGCATAACGCAGTTATAAGACCATTAAAGCATCTCGAAAAAAATGGGATAATTACAATTTCTGTTGCCCAATCTGATGATAAGGGTGTAGTTAGTCCACACTCCATTGAGGAATTAATTTCGGGAAATACCGGACTGATTGTGCTTAATTATGTATCGAATGTAACTGGAACAATTCAAGATGTCAATACAATTTGTGGATTAGCTCATCAACACAACATTCCTGTATTGATTGATGGTTCGCAGGCAGCTGCAAATATCGAGATTAATTTGGATAAAACCCAAGCAGATTATTTTGCATTTACCGGTCATAAATCTTTGTTTGGAATGCAAGGAATAGGCGGGCTGATTTTTAATAAAAATATGAAATTTGCACCCCTTAAGTTTGGGGGAACTGGATTCAGGAGCAATTTCCTATATCAACCCGATGAACTCCCCCATAAATATGAAGCCGGCACACAAAATATTCCGGGTATTATCAGTCTGAGAAATGGAATTGAGTACATTAATTCTATTGGACTTAGTAAAATTATAAGTCATAAAAATGAAATGATGATGCCATTAATTGACAGTTTAGAACAGTTAAAAAAAATAAGGTTATTCTATAACAAAGTTAATTATGCTGGTTCGGTGCTCAGCTTTCTGATAGAAGGTATAGCACCTGAAGAAGTAAGCTATATACTTAAAAGTTCTTTTGACATTGAAATAAGGGCAGGATTGCACTGCGTTCCGTTAATGCATCAAAATATTGGTAGTTTACCTTTTGGAACGGTTCGAATTAGCATATCATATTTTACGACATCAGAAGAAATTGAGGTTTTCAAGAAGGCGATTTTTCAAATTATTGATGAATTCAAATGAAATTTCTATATTTTGAAATTGTAGAAGAATGTCTAGAGGGTGCCCATGTTTATGATGCTTTTCTAAATGATGAAATAGATGATAAGTTTTTGGAATATCTTGGATTATTAGGCAAAATTGTATTTATGAAAAACATTCAAAAACCTTTTTTCAGAGTAATAGTTCGCGGGAAATATACTTTGAAAGGTTCACTTGGCAATGATAATTTTCGCATAATTTTGCCTGATAATAATGGACTGGAATATTTGGAAGAAATTAAATTACACATATCAAATTACAAGAATTAAACTAATTTTGTATTATTATCTAAGTTAGATAAGCACTTAACTATTATTTCGCAGAACCAATTACAGAACAATTTCAGATAATAATAGTTAATTTGAGTAACAAATTAACCATTCGGTTCAAAAAGAGATGTCCCACACTTCCAAAGTGTCGGACATATTAGTCTTCTCTTCCTCACTTACCAGATGGAGAGGGCTTAAATGCTCCGAAAACTCCCCTCTCCAATTTGGAGAGGGGGCTCAAGAACCTCACCCAAACCCTCTCCATGAATGGAGAGGGCTTAAATGCT
>CAYUZZ010000072.1:6366-8689 GCA_964449505.1 uncultured Hyphomicrobiales bacterium
GAAGGGGCTCAAGAACCTCACCCAAACCCTCTCCATGAATGGAGAGGGCTTAAATACTCCGAAAGCTCCCCTCTCCAATTTGGAGAGGGGCTGGGGGTGAGGGCTCTTTTCTCTAGTGCTACTTTTTTGTATGGATAGCCCATAAATTAATTCTAATACTTCAAAATCCTTTCTAAACTATCCTTAATTATATTTTTTACATTTTTGTAGTTTTTATTTCCAAAAAGAAAATTAAATGACATAATATAATCTTGCCTGTTTTTTCTAAAAATTAGTACTGGAGTTTCAGAAAATTCTTTATCAAGAAATTTTATAGGTTTATTAAATTCTTTTGGTTTACTTTCAACAAATATAATTTCATCATATTTAATTTTAGGTTTTATAATCTCATTTGCTGTAAAAACAGATTTTGCATTTTTAGGTGATTTTCTTACAATAATTGTTTTAAAATAATCTTTCCAAATAATTTGATTTTGGTCAATTTTATCCAAACAATCTTTACAATAAAGATCATTTACTACTACAAAGACACAATCATTATAATCATCTATTTCAATTTCATTCAAGTTAATTGAAAATAGTATTGAAATAATAAAGATTAAACTATTTGCTATCATAATTTAAAATATCTAATTTGTATAGCTTATTAATTTCATCTGTTTCAGGTAAAAGTAACTTATTATCAATTATATTATAATTTGAATTTAATTCCATTCCCAATTTTTTCTTTAGAAATACAATATCAAAATCACTCTGTTTTAATTCCCATTTATTATTATTTCTTACCCAAATATCGTAATAAAAGTCATAAATTTTTTCAGAATCATCTTTTGTATTTGAATAGCAAACCAAAATTCTATTCTCATCCAAAAAATTTACTCTATGAATTAAAGATTTTGTTGTTGTATCATTCTGGAGAATATTATAAATTTCCATTGGGTGCTTATTTTTAAATTTTTCGACATTATAAGTGCTAGCTTTCCAAAAAATCGGATTTCTATAAATTTTATCAATCAGATGATCATTATTATCAAAAATTCTAATTTCATACTTTGTAATATCAGTTACAAGGTAGCTACTTTTTGAGAAATGAATAATATTTCTTGGTGTAGCGATAGTCCAATAAAAACCAGCGGGATAGTCAATACTTTGAAATTTATTCTCAAAATAGTTATTCAAATTAATCTTGAAATAATAGAAAACACCTTCATCTAACCTTTTAGAATTAAATTCACTCTTTATTCCATAAATATATGGATAATCTAAATGTATTTCATTAGCAAAATAAAGAATATTCTTGTTTAATGTGCCAACAAGATCAATATAATTTGAAAATTCAATACTATCATTTTTAGAATTATAATGGTATTTTAAAATTTTTTGCGAGGTAATCAGATATAAAGAATCTTTGTATGTATCTATATTACTGATTAACATCATATTACAAGTATTAAAATTATTAAATTCTTTATTTATATGAATTACATATTTTTTAGGAGGATTAGAAATAGTAAATATTTTTATTTCACAATTATTGTTCATTAGTTTAGAATAATAAGACAAGTTACCATTAAAAACACAATAATCAATATTAGAAAAATCGTTATAATTGAAATTAGAATCTAAATCAATTTTTTCATGATAATTGAATAATGAAAAAAACAAAAAAATAAAGTTAAACATAATATATATCCTTAAAATATAGAGGCAGTTGAACTGCCCCATTAAATTTATTATTGTTGACCATCACTAATAATGATTTCTATCGTAGCTACAAGATTTACCATATCTACGTTCCAGCTTACTGTTCTAAATATTGTTAAACCAAGTGGTTCTCGATAAATATTATTTGTATAACTTCCTATCAATAACCCTTCTATTATATGATCTTTCGCATGATTAAATAATCCATCACCGTCTTCGTTGGAAAAAGGAACTTTTATAGCATTGCAACAATCACACCATGTTGCGCCTGCCCAACTGCATTCATAAGATGTTCCAGGTTGATAACAAACTAATTCTGCTCTATCTGCTAGACACCTTATATGAACTGTTTCATATTTGTCGCCAAAAACAGGTCTTCCATCACCTCTATCCTCAACATCGATTGTTGATGTATAAGTATTTAAATAAGAGAATGCTCCTATCACATTTATTGTTATTAAAAAAATACAAACTGATAAATATTCAATTATATTTTTCATAATTTTTCCTTTTAAAATGATATAAATTGTTAATTAAAAATTAAATGCACCAAAAAACAATTTATATAAATGTAGGTTCCCGTGCTCTCCTGAAATTGTATTTATGGTATTTTGAGAAC
>CAYUZZ010000073.1:0-8668 GCA_964449505.1 uncultured Hyphomicrobiales bacterium
TTATGGAAGCAATTAAATCACCTCAAGAATTAGAACAAATTATAATTGGAGAGATTAAGCAAATTTTCGACCCTGAAATCACCGTTAATATTTACGATTTGGGATTAATTTACGATATAAGTATTACTGCAGAAAATGAAGTACTAGTGTTGATGACGCTGACTGCTCCTGGTTGTCCAGAAGCAGGCGTTCTTCCTGGACAAGTAGAAGAATGTATAATGAAAATTGAAGGTATAAGCGATTGCAAGGTTATACTTACTTTTAATCCGCCGTGGGATAAATCATTGCTAAGTGATGAAGCTAAATTAGAATTAGGGTTATTTTAAAAGAAATTAATATTATTGTTATGAGTGTAAAATTTTATATTCTGAAAATTGAGAAGTTATATAGAGAAACCAACGATACAGTTTCAATCACTTTTCATGTACCCGATAATTTAAAAGAGTTATTTACGTACAAACCAGGACAGTACTTAACCATAAAATTACCAGTCAATGGTGTAGAAAATAGGAGAGCATATTCTATTAGTAGTAGTCCGCATGATGATAAACACATTTCAATTTCAGTAAAGAAAGTAGATGATGGGAAAGTAAGTACTTACATAAACGATACGTTAAAGGAGGGAGACTTTCTCGAAGTAATGCCTCCATTAGGAAATTTCACAATAGATGCAAACCCTGCCAACCAAAATAACTATGTACTTATAGGTGGTGGCAGCGGCATTACCCCATTATTTTCTATTATCAAAAGTTTATTGTCAATAGAAAAGAAAAGCAAAGTATATCTAATTTTCCAAAATAGAAATCAAGAATCAATCATTTTCAAAAACCAATTAAATGAATTAGAAAGTAAATATCCTCATAATTTTTTCCTAGTTAATATTCTTAGTCAACCTACAGGAACTTGGGACGGATTGAAAGGTCGATTAGATGCAACTACTATAGCCAAACATTTACTAAAGCATTTAACTAATACAAACTTGAATTCGGAGTATTATTTATGCGGACCGCAGGGTTTGATGTATGAAGCTGAAAAAGCCCTTCATCAATTAAAAGTTGAATCCTATAAGATTCACAAAGAGAATTTTAGTTCTCCTGTTGCAAGTACAATTGGTGAAAGGTTAGATATATCACTAACAAATGAAGAAGAAATCAAACAACAAAAAGTGAAAATTATACTATATAGTGAAGAATTTGAGTTTGTTGTTCAACCAGATGAAACTATTATTAGTGCAGCCCAAAGAGAAGGCTATGACCCCCCATACAGCTGTCAAATAGGAGCATGCTCTACTTGTCGGGCAAAATTGAAATCAGGAAAAGTGTTCATGGATGAAAGAGATTCCCTAACCGATGAAGAAATTGCAGAAGGATATATTCTTACATGCCAATCTCATCCATTAACTAATGATGTAATTATCGATTATGATGATAATTAAATTTGTTTAAAATCGTAATAATATTTATATTACAATTTATTTTGAAAATAATTCTTAACATATATATAAAGGTGAAATGTGAGTACTGCAGTTGAAGATGTGAAAATTGAAAAACTTAACACAGGTATTGTTGGTGCCGAAGAACAAGACTCTGTATTAATAACTTCTAGAGCAATTGATAAAGTTAACCAGATTCGTAAAGAAAATAGTATTCCCGAAGACTATTCTCTGAGACTTGGAGCACAAAGTGGTGGCTGTTCGGGTATGAATTATCTGCTTGGGTTTGACTCCGAACTGAATGAATTTGACAAAGTCATAGAAATGAATGATTTGAGTGTAATAATCGACAGAAACAGTCTTTTCTATTTGATGGGTGTAACTCTTGACTACGTTAATGATGATTTCGGTAGTGGTTTTGTATTTAATAATCCAAATAACGAGAAATCTTGTGGTTGTGGTGGCGGCGGTCACCATTAATTATTAACCCCATATTTACTTCATTAAAAGGGCTTGGTTAACACCAAGCCTTTTTTTTGATTTAGAAAACAACATTTATGTTACAAAAATCACTTTTATCGTTATGGTAATCATCTAAATGTTTTTTTATTAACAAAATTTACTTAAGTTAGATTAATAATAATTAACAATTATAGAGGTTTGTATGACTGGTGGACGTAGAGATTTCCTGAAAACTGCCGCAGTACTTAGTTCTGTAACACTTGGAACATCTTTTGCTAAAGCAAGTGACTCATTTGACGAAAAAGACACTTTTGGTGTATTAGTAGATACTACAGTGTGTGTCGGATGCAGAAACTGTGAATGGGCTTGCAAAACAGCACATGGATTTCCAACTGATGATATCGAAGCATATCATTCTAACAGAGAAATTTTTAATGAATTTAGAAGACCTGCACCCAAAGCATTTACAGTTGTGAATGAATTTCATAATCCCAATAACGAATTAATTCCGATTAATGTAAAATATCAATGCATGCATTGCAATCAGCCTGCTTGTGTTTCGGCTTGTATAGTGGGTGCTTTTACAAAAAAAGAGAATGGTGCAGTAGTTTGGGATACAGATAAGTGTATAGGTTGCCGATATTGTATGGTTGCATGTCCATTTCAAATTCCAACTTTCGATTTTGATGTAGCACTTAAACCAGATATTCATAAATGTGATTTCTGCTATGAAAGAACCTCCGTCGGTAAATTGCCTGCCTGTGTGGAAAATTGCCCAGTGGAAGCACTTCTTTTTGGTCCTAAATCTGAAATTCTTCGAGTTGGGAAGAAGAGAATCCAAAGATATCCAGATAAATACAAAAAGAAAATTTTTGGAGAAAAAGAGGTTGGCGGAACATCGTGGTTATATTTATCAAATATTGACTTTTCAGTTCTTAGATTTCCAAAATTAAAGGAAAAACCTGCTCCTGGTGTTTCTGAAGCAATACAGCACGGTATATTTTCTTATTTTATTCCCCCTTTGGCACTGTATGCTTGGTTGGGAGGAATTATGTGGGTTACTAAACGTAGCAAAAAACTTGAAGAAGAACTTAACAAGGAGATTGAATAATGGAAAATCTAATATCTAAAGAAATAAAGTACAAATTCTTTACTCCCTGGATTATAATAATATCATTAATTGCATTGAATGGGATAGTTTTTATTGGGTTACGATTCTTGTTTGGAATTGGCAGTGTTACCAATCTTAATAACCAATATCCATGGGGTTTGTGGATCGGAGTTGATGTTGCCGCCGGGGTTGCTCTGGCAGCTGGAGGATTCATGTCTGCTGCAATTGGACATATTTTACATAAAGATCTTTACCATGCAATAGTTAGACCTGCTCTTCTTACTGCAATGTTGGGATATACTTTTGTTGCATTTGCTGTTTTTATTGATATTGGACGTTGGTATTATATTTGGCATCCATTGTTGATGTGGAATCCAAATTCTGCATTATTCGAAGTTGGTATTTGTGTCATGATTTATGTAACTGTATTATATATCGAATTTATGCCGATTCTGACCGAGAAATTTTTAGGCAAAGTAAATTTGCCAGGTTTCCTGAGCAGCTTTAATTCACTATTTGAGGCAATTCTTAGATTTATTGATAAAACATTCAATAGAGCACAGTTTATCTTCATTATTGCTGGGGTAGTTTTATCTTCTTTACACCAATCTTCTCTTGGTACCTTGATGGTAATCGCAGGAGAAAAGATGCATCCATTATGGCAAACTCCAATTTTGCCTCTTTTATTCTTGATTTCTGCTGTTTCTGTTGGTTTTCCTATGGTTATTTTCGAATCCCTGATCGCTTCAAGGTCGTTTAAACTAAAACCGGAAATGAAGGTTTTAGCTAAGTTAGGAACTACTGTTCCCCTGATTTTAGGCGTTTATGTAGCTTTCAAAATAGGTGATATGGTTATAAGAAAATCGTTTGTTTATTTAGCTGAATTTAATATCCAATCTGTAATGTTTGTAATTGAAATGTTGTTGATAATAACTCCGGGAATAATGCTTAATTTCAAAGAAGTGCTCAAGTCACCTTTAAAACTATTTATTTCAGCAACAATGGTAGTTGCAGGTGTATTATTAAATAGAATAAATAACTTTATAATAGCATATAACCCACCATACAAGATCGAGGCATATTTCCCATCATTTGGTGAAATATCTGTCACCGTTGGTTGTATTGCCCTGCTCGTGCTTCTGTATAGAGCAATAGTAATGATTTTTCCAATTATTTCGCAGCATGATAATGAATTAACAGTAAACAGTTCTGCGGAGGTTAAGTGATGAGATACAAATATTATTTAATTATGGTTTTAGCTGTTTTGTTTACCGTTTATGCTCTTATTAGTTCATCTGATGATAAGAAGTTAACCAAAACAGTTAAAGTAGAAACAAAAAAAAATATAATAAGAAACGGTAAGTTATTAGGCGATGTAACTAATAAAGCTGAAAAATTACCCGAAAATCATTCAAAAATGGCAATTGACTGCAAAAATTGCCACAGTTGTGAATATCCTACAAAAAATGAACCATGTTTATTACCATGTCCCAGAACTGAAATGATTTCTGTTCATCATTCACCTGATGAAGGACCAATTGTAGTTAAGTTGCATGATATAAAGGGTAATTACGGTGATGTGGTTTTTTCACACAAACTCCATGCCGAAATGAGTGAAATGACAGGAGGGTGCAATGGTTGTCATCACTATAATACTACCGGACCAGTTCTTAAATGCAAAACCTGTCATTCCATTAAAAGAGTGAGAGAAGATTTGCAAACACCCGATTTGGAGTCTGCTTATCATAGACAATGCCTGAACTGCCATAGGCAATGGAACAGGGCTACAAGCTGCCGAGAATGTCACATAACTTCTGCTGATGAAATGGAGAGGAAGGCAAAAGAAATGGAAGAACAACACAAATTCAGGAATCATCCGCCTCTGAAACAACCTTTGAAGGTAGTTTATGAAACAAGTTATAATAAGGGTAAATATGCAACATTTTTTCATGATGAACATACTCGATTGTTTGGTGCAACCTGTGTTGATTGTCATAAAGATGAAAGTTGTATTAAATGCCATGATGTAAAATTGAAGGAATTGCGTGGTAATCAACGTCCTGAACTTAAATTTAAATCTCACAAGTCGTTTGATGAACATCATAAGCCATGTATTGATTGTCACCAAAAAAATGAATGTAGCAAATGCCATTCAAATAATCCAATGGATAATTTCAATCATGCTAAAATTACTGGCTTTGATGTTTCAAAGAATCACAGTAATTTAAAATGTGTGATGTGTCACAAAGAATCTGGAACTTTCAAAGGTTTGAATTCAAATTGTTCAACTTGTCATAATAATTTCAAAGTTGGAAAATTTGACCATAGAAAAGTTAAATTACAATTAGATGAAAATCATATTGAGCTGGAATGTGGTGACTGCCACAAGGACACTAAGTTTGTTAATGCCCCTGTTTGTAGTGATTGTCATGACGACAAGAGTTTTCCAAAGAATTTACCAGGAAAAAAGCTGAAGTAATTCGCTTAAGTTATCATTAAACAGATTATCCCCATATCATTTTTCTGATTTGGGGATTTTTTTAGAATTAGATTATGAAAATCTCTTCCAAAAAATTTATTTTAATAATCTAATTTTTATAGAACGATTTAAATATCTTCCTTGCGGACTCGAATCGTCAAATTTTTCAATTTGGGTTTTTGTAACAATTTTAAATTTATTTTTTGTAATATTATTTATGAACTTTTCGGTATTTGTTGCACGTTGCAGCGCAAGTTCTTGATTATAATCATTTGTTCCAATAATATCTGTTGTGCCGATTAATTCGATTGTTGAATTCGCTGGTAACTTCTCAGATAATTGAGACAGCAAAGATTTGTTGGCGTTGCTAAGTTCACTACTATTAAACTCAAATAAAAGGATAGCCAAAAAATTATTTAACTTGAGTTCCTGATTAATTTCTTCAACATTGTCAAAATTGATGCTTTTTTTATCTGTCAATTCGGAGTCATTACTTTTTGCAGTTAAAGTAAGGTTGATTGAATTTTGTTCATTTGTTAGCCTTTGATATAAATATATCGAATCTTCAACACTTTTATCATTTTGAACTAACTGTTCAGTCACTGAATTTGATATTGTCACTTTACTATTTTCCATGTTTTCGAGTTTCAAAGAATATATGGCTTTCCCATTTAACTCCCTGTAATTAAGAATATCTACATATTCTTGTAATGGGGCATCACTAACAATGATTTCCACTCTTCTATTCTCTGCGCGTCCTTCGGCAACTTCAGGATTAGAAGGGTTCTTTGGATTCAATAATACTACTTGAGTGATTTTTTCATTTGGAATACCTAAATTAACCAATGCATTTTTTACATTGTCACATCTTTCCTTGCTTAATTGGACACCAGCAATTTCGTCATTACCCGATGTTGATGATTGCAAAGTAATCTTAGCTTTAGGGTTCTTTTTAAGAATATCAGCAATTCTAATTAAAACCATAGTGTGCATTTTAATTGGGTCCGAATAAAATAGCTCTATTTCACCATTGCGTTCCAATTTATAAAATGAAGAAATGGAAGAGTTATTCAAATCAAAAAATACTGCATTCACCAATGGAATCGTGGCAAGCAATTCTTTCCCTGTTTCAATTTTCAAATCTTTAACATCAACTAAAGAAAAATTGAAAACTGGACTTGGTTTCTCAATGATAACAATTTCAGGTTCTTTTTTTTCTTCCTCCATCATCTCATACTTTATTTCGGGATCAGGCTGAGCTTCAGGGTTTTTGACAGAGAATCTAATTCCAAGTGCTAAATTAAGTGAATAAATTTTCCATTCAGTGTCCGAAGTAACATTGCTTAAATTATAATCGAATGAAAGGGTTTGAGTAAAATAATTATCACCACCGATTTTTAGCAAGTTGTCTAAAGCAATTCTTAATCCATATTGCAAACTGTTCATAGTTAATATATCTCCATCAGCCATGTCACGAGTTTGATTCCTAATTCCAGAAGAATTTATGAATACTGCAGACGAGGGGGATATAATGTGCTCCTTTTGATCGAATTTTTTAATCATTGGAATAGAAAATCTTGGACCAAATCCGACTCTAAATGGTCCGTTGATTAATTTAGGAAATATAACATATTTTAATTCAGGTATAATTTCAAAAAATGTAATATCCGTATTTATTTTGTTTTGGGTAGTAACTGTAATAACTTCATTAGTATTCAAATCTCTGCTTTTGAACTGGTTCTCAACAGAAAAACTTCCACTTCTGTCAATGTAAGCCGTAGAGAGTGTGATTTGAAAAGTTTCATCAATTGCCCTTTCTAATTGCAATTCACCAAAGTATGAAGAACCAGAGCCTTCAGAGAATACTCCACAGTCAACGGCTCCAAAAAACCTCGATAAGTTTAAATTATAAAAGTTGAAATTTATGCCGGCTTTTGGGTGTATGCCAATTAATTCATTTTTGAATAATGTATCGCCTTCAGCATTTAGAATTTGCGTGAAAATTATGAAAATAAATAATCTTGTAATGAATTTCATAGTTTTAGAATTATTACTGAATAAAAATGAGTTATACGAAATACAAAAAAAATATTATAATTATTATCTAAGCAACGGATTGTTTTGTTTTTCAAATTTCAAATCCTGTAACTGAGATGATTTAATTCCAATCTTTAAATAAAATCCTGCATTACCGCCAGTTGGTATCCAATTGAAAATTAATTCCCAGCAGTGCAAATCTTTTATTAAATTAATAGAAGGAACAGTAAGACTGCTTCTTATAAAATCATAACCTCCGCTAAAGCTCATGTTCCAAGTATCTGTTAATTTAATCGAGCCATTGACTCTAAAATCAATTGTCTGAGTTTTAGAAGCTGGATTGACAGAAGGTCTTCCATAGGCATAATATAGACTTAACCTTAGTGACCATGGAAAAGTAAAAGTGCTGTAACCTGGTGAGTTATCACCAAATATATCAGCTTCCCGGTAATTCTGAAATTGTCTTTTTGTGAATCGTTCTCCATAAGAAACCGAATCTTTAATTATATTTGCAGAATCAATCGGCAAAGATTCAGTCATTTGAATTCCAGATGAGTTAAACGAAGTTCCAATATTGATTGAAAAATTGGTCATTCTGAAAATACCTTTTCCATTTGCTAATAGAAAATTATCGGTAAGCGTATAAACATCGTATGATTTTCCAGTACTTGTATCAAACTTCCTGGAAATTTGTTCATCATAAAACCTGAAACTTGCAGAACCATTCAAATCAATAAACTTTAAGGCAGGGGAACGGAATTGCATATTTAAATCACTCAAATTTAGACTGTCTTTTGCAAGATCATAAGATGCATTTAAATTGACTTTCAATAATTCAAGATTTTTGTCAGGCAGAGTATCGCCTTGGGCTACTTTAATTTCAAAACTATGCAAATCAGAATAATTGATTGAGCTGGAATATCTTCTTGAAGCAATTCCACCACCATCTAACTCATATCTTGAATAAATAACATCTTGCTTTAACTGTTCATTAAAATATGAACCATAAAGTCCTAAATCGGGTGATGATTGGTTTGGTCGAACCGACCACCCAATAGTTGGATTATAAACGTGCCGGAAAGCCTTGATGCCTACATCTGAAGGTTTTAAAATTCCTAATAAAGGTTTATTGTCGTCCACCATTCCA
>CAYUZZ010000074.1:0-8647 GCA_964449505.1 uncultured Hyphomicrobiales bacterium
AATTAATTCCAGCAAATAGCTCTCCAATGGATCTTGATAAGCCAGATACTTCAAAACCCATAGCAAGAGCAAATCCGCCACCAAATAGTATAATAATATCCCAAGGTACTTTTGTAAATAGCTTGATTTCTGCAATCTGCGTTCCTTTAGTTTTTGAAGGTATTAAAAAAAGTAAAAATGCCATGCTAATTGCGACAGTAGAATCATCTAAAAATTTGGGGAAAGGCATCAATTGTGACCATCCCGGAATTGTAAAGCTACCAAATTCTATATTGCTTCTAAATAACCACAAAGCTCCAGTTAATGTTAAAACAATAGCAATTACTTTTTCTTCGAAATGCATAATTCCTAATCGAATCAAGTCTTGTTTGATGGCAGATTTACTGATACCCAAAGATGCAGGAAGTTTGAAAATTAATTTGGTGAGCACAATCCATGTCAATATCAGCATAGCAATAGACAGCGGTATTCCGAAAAGCAACCATTTGGCAAAAGTAATTTGCGGAAATGAAGGAAAAGTTTCTTTCATTATTCCGATGAAAGCAAGATTGGGGGCTGTCCCTATCATGGTAGAAATACCACCAATCGAAGAGGCATAAGCTATGGCAAGCATGGTTGCCTTAGAAAAATTGATTTCATCTTTACCATTGCGATTACTTAGCAGATTGGAGCAAATGGCTAATGCAATAGGCAACATCATGGTGGTGGTTGCCACATTTGATAATATTGCAGAAATCAATGCCGTTGCAAGCATAAATCCTAATACAATCCTCGATGGGCTACTGCCCGTAAAGTCTAAAATTCTGAGGGCAATGCGTTTATGCAAGTTCCATTTCTCCATTGTAAGGGCAAGCAAGAAACCACCCAAAAAAATTAATATTGTAGAATTGAAATATTCAGAAGCAATATCCTGTGCTTTGGATATGCCCAAAATGGGGAATAAAATAACAGGCAAAAGTGCTGTAATGGCTATTGGAATTGCATCGGTAACCCACAAATATGCCATAAGGAAAACAGAAGCAAACATATTGCCACTCCGCCCATAACCATTGGAATTAGAGTAGAGCAAAATTACCAAAAATACACTTAAAGCAATTGCTAAATGAATCTTCTTTGCCATTTTTAAAAATACAATTTCATAAAATATAAATATAAGGAATAATTACATATATATTCGTTGTCAATTCATACTTCTTTTTATAATTAATTTATTAATTTTGTATTCTAAATAATAACATAATTGAAAATTGAAAAGAAAAAAGATACTGTTCCTAATGTCGCGATATCCCTTTCCTTTAATTGGAGGGGATAAAATTAAATCATATTATCTTATGAAGCACCTTGCCAAAACATACGATGTTACATTGGCGGCTATTTCTTTTGGCAAAAATCCAGAGCAAAAAGACATCAAGCCTCTTAACGATATTGGTGTTACCGTCCATACTGTTGCTTTGCCAGCAATAAAATCAGGGCTAAGGTCTGCACTAACTATGTACGACAAATATCCATTAGAGATTTCCTTTTATCTAAGGAAGGATTTCAAGGAGCTTGTAGATAGTTTGTGTATAGAAAATAATTTTGATATTGGAATTTCATTTTTTCTGAGAACAGCCGAATATTTAAAACACAAAAATTTTAAAAAAATACTGATTTCCGAAGATTGCAGGGTTCTTTATCAAACTCGTTCGTATCAAAGTAGCATGAATTTACCTCAACGAGCCATAAGAATGTGGGAAGTATGGAAACTAAAAACTTACGAACCTGATATAATGAACTACTTCGACACAATCACATTGGTAACCAACGACGATATAGAAGCAATGAAAATTCGTAATCCTGATGCCCGTTACCGACTTGTGACAAATGGCGTGCAAACTGATATATTTTCGCCTCCCAACGAAAATATTGTTAGGAAAGACATTCTATTTACTGGAAAATTATCCGTTTGGTCTAACACTTTGATGGTTCATAAAATTGTTAAAGACATTATGCCCGTAGTTTTTCAGAAATTCCCAGATATAAAATTGCACTTAGTAGGGTCTAATCCTCTAAAATCAATACTTGCTTTGGAAAGCGACAGAATTCAAATACATGCCAATGTTCCTGACATATCGGAGTATTACAAAAAGTGCAAAATATTCCTGCACCCTCATAGTGCTGCCACTGGCATTCAAAACAAATTATTGGAAGCAATGGCTGCCGGACTTGCATCGGTTACAACACTAACTGGCATCCAGGGTATTGATGGCAAGCACAGAGAACATTTTATGATTGGTGGAACAAAGCAAGAAATGATTGAGAATACGATAGAACTTCTTTCTAATGATGAGCTTTGCGATTCTATTTCTAGAAATTCAAGACAATTGATTTTGGATACACATACTTGGGAAGTTGTAAATAAGCAAATTGATTCAGTTATTGAAGAAATGTATAATGAATAGAGCCTTTTTTTTTGACAGAGACGGAATAGTAAATGTATTACTTGATAATGACTATGTAAAAAGAATTGAAGAATTTGTGTTTGTACCACAATTTTTTGAAATATTCAACTATGCGAAAAAAATGGATTATTTAACCTTTGTTATTACCAATCAACAAGGAATTGGCAAGGGTGTGATGAATGATGAAGATGTTAGAATTGTTCACCGGTGGATGCAACGGCGTTTATTAGAATATACTGGTTATCAGTTTGATGATATATATTATTGTGGCTCTCTCGATGCAGCCAATTCTCCGCGTCGTAAACCTGCATCGGGAATGTTTTTCGAAGCAATTTCCCAATATGGTATCGACCCTGCAAAATCTTTTATGATTGGTGATTCCCTACGAGATTCGCAATCTGCCAAAGGTGCAGGAGTAAACTCCATTCTAATTGGAGAATTTGCAAAAGAAGATGCTGATTATGTCTTTCTTGATTTCCATTCTTTTCTCTTGCTGATGGACAAGATAGTAAAGTAAAACCAAGTAAGTCTAACTCGATTTACGCAATAGAGTTTTCAATACCTCCTCCGCCATAAATGGCACCCCCTCAAAGAGGGAGAATCACTGCTAATTCCCATTCTTTGAAGGGGTTAGGGTGAGGTTTCTTCTATTTTTATCTTTTATATAATCGCTAAATATTTCTAATGCGGAATACGGGTTTAATTAATATAATTGAAATTTGTCATAAAAAACTCCCGAATCAATTTCTGAAACGGGAGTCTAATACCAGATAAAGCTAATTTTTTATTTTATTTCAATTAAATACGGCATAGCATACATTTGTTTTTCCTTGCCTGCTAATTCCGTCATCTCAATCATGTAATTAATTTGATTGATAAAGCTTTTTGGCAATAAGGAAAAATTGCTTAGAATAGATTTTTTATCCAAGCCAATGGCTTTGGCAATGTTTAAATTGTTGTTTGATTTTACATCATCTTCATCTTCATCTTTTTGACTTAAATTGAAAAGTTTTAGAATTGCCTCGAATTCATCTTCTGGTTCTGGATAGAACTTTACGACTACTTTTTTATCAACAGGAATACCCAATCTTTTCTTAGCCATATCAATGGAAGTCTGTATTCCGCCCAACACATCAACCAATCCATGTACTTTTGCATCTTCACCGGTCCAGACTCTACCTTTGGCAACAGCACGAATTTCGTCAAAAGATTTTTTGCGACTATCGGCAACACGATTTACAAATCTGAAATAAATTCCTTGGCTCATAGTAAATAGCTGGTCGAGATTATCTTTTCTAAAAGGATAAAAGCCATTAAGAAATTGAGCTGCAGGACCGGTAGATAGTGTATCGGCAGTAATTCCGAGTTTGCCCATGGTTCCACTTAGATTTGGAATTGCCATTACAACCCCTATCGAGCCAGTAATGGTAGCAGGATGTGCAATAATGGTATCGCAAGCCATAGCCATATAATAACCACCAGAGGCAGCTACATTGCTCATTGAAGCATATACAGGCTTTATAGATTTGGTTTTGATGATTTCTTCCCAAATTTCATCAGAAGCAATTACAGAGCCACCTGGGCTATCAATTCTAAGAATAATTGCTTTCACTTTCTCGTTATTGCGAGCTTTCTTAAGGTCTTTGATAAAGTCAGTAGATTTAATTTCATAACCATTCGAAGAACCAGAACCAGAACTGATGGCGCCAACTCCATTAATTATTGCAATTTGAGTTTTTTCGTCATAAATCTCATCTTTCTCATTTTTAACAGATGCAAGGAAATCTTCTGGCTTAACTAATTTAAGCTTTTTATCATACTTTGTATCTAATAATTCTTTATTCATATTATTATTAATACTCAAGGGAAATTTGTAATTGTCCCCATTTACTTTATATTTCAGGAATTCCTTTACAGAATGTTCGGATGCAAGCACATCTACCCAGCCGAGATTTTTAAGACTATCAGCCATGTAAACCCCTCTATTGAGAATAGAGAGAACTTGTTCTTTAGTCATTTTCCTATTTTTGCTGACAGCATCTACAAAATAGTTAAGGCGTTGGTCTAATAAAATTTTCAATTGAACACGAGCAGAATCAGAGAAGCTAGTTCTATTAAACATTTCGCCAGCAGATTTAAAATCCTCGAAATGTATAACTGTATAATCAATACCGATTTTTTCGAAGAAATCTTTAAAAAATAATGAAGCAATACTATACCCGTTTATTTCTGCAATACCTTCGGTCGGCATAAATATTGAATCTGCAGGTGCAATCGAGTAATATTGATTTTCAGCACCAACTTCCATAAATGCATAGATAAATTTACCAGATGCTTTGAAATCCATCAAGGCATCGTACAATTCAGATGCTTTGGCAAGTCCGACTGATGATGATGGTGAAGGTTTAATGTAAATGCCTTTTATCCTGTTGTCAGTTTTGGCAGCTTTAATAGCCCTAAGTGTCTCGAAAAAAGATGAACCAGATGACCCGCCACTAAAAGCCATAAAAGGATTAGTTTTAACATATTCTGGCAAGTCGTTATCGAGAGTAAGATATAAAACTGAATTATCAGTTACATCAACTTCCTTCTTCTCGAATGCAGAACCAAATTGTGAAACGATTAATCCAAAAACTACAAAGAAACCCACAATTACAATACCAATCACCAATACAGGAATCCACCAACGAGAGCGGCGTGGTTCACGGCGGTAGTTCTGAGGTGGATACTGAGGCATTTTTGATTGTTGAGGAGTATTTTCTTCCATTTCTATTTTTCCAAAATAAATTTATAAATTCAATTAAATCAAATAATTTTACGAATTTTTCGATAAATTAGTTTCACGATTTTAAAAATAAATTAATTAATTTATATAACCTAAAATTAAATAGAATTATGAATAATATTATTGATAACTGGAAGAAAGAATTACTAAATAAAAATTTTAGAATAGCTGCAATAATAGTACCGATATTTATCGTGTTAACGATGGTTGTTTTTACAAGATTTTTAAATTTTATTGAATTACGTCCAGGTATTGTTCTTCCCGACCCTTTGCTTCAACTATTCAATCCTATTGATTTATCATGGTTTACCTTTGTACTTATGTATGGTTCGCTAATAGTTGGTTTGATTTCGCTAGCTCCATATCCTAAAGCATTTATTGCAGCTTTGATTAGTTATGCTGTGATGATATATATACGCATACCTGCAATGTGGAGTATTCCACTCGAAGCTCCTTCAACTATTTTGCCCCTGATTGACCCAATGGTTTCGGATGTGGGAGTGGGACGACTCATGACAAAAGATTTATTTTTCTCTGGTCATACAGCAACAATACAAATTATTTTTCTTAGTTCGGTAAATAGCAAATGGAGAAAAGTTTTCCTTATACTTACTATTATGGTAGCTGTATGTGTGTTGGTGCAGCACGTTCACTACACCGTAGATGTAATTGCTGCTCCTTTTTTTGGCTTTGGTGCCTATCATATAGGGAAGAAAATTACCAATAAGATATTTTGAAACTTAACAGTAAGATCAACGTTATTGATATTAAAATGGGGGTAAATTAAAATCCCTTTTTAATTATACATTTATAGGAGGTGTTTTATGGCTACAGTAAGTCCTTATCTCAATTTCAATGGTAACTGCGAAGAGGCTTTTAATTTCTATAAATCTATTTTCGGCGGTGAATTTTCGTATTTTGGAAGGTATAGCGAAATGCCATCCGAGCAACCCATACCGGAGAGTGAAGCAAACAAAGTGATGCATGTATCGCTCAATTTAGGAAATACTACGATAATGGGCAGTGATGTATCGGAAGTATTCGGGCAGATATGCCTGCCAGGAAACAATATCAACCTATCTATAAATGCTGATAGTATGGAAGAAGCCAACAAAATTTTCAATGAACTTTCTGTTGATGGGAAAATATCCATGCCGATGCAATCCACCTTTTGGGGTGCATACTTTGGTTCATTAGAGGATAAGTTTGGGATTAATTGGATGATTAATTTCGACGAAGCCCAAAATCAATAAATGTATTAATATTTGTTAAAAATCTTGTTATGGATAATTTCTATAAAAACAAAATTAGATCTTAACCGTAATAAGATTTTATTTGTTTTAATTTATTACAAACTGGGAAAAAAATGATTAGCAAAAATGATGCGATTTTATTTAGTGGAGCTGCCTCGGGTGCAGAAAATGAGTTTGGTATTCTTGCAGAGCAATTGGGGATTGACGAAGTAAATTTTTCTTTTGAAGGGCATGAAGTAGCTCGTGAACGAGGCTTAAGAATTTTAACTCACGAAGAAATGAAGCAGGGCGATTTTAGTTTGACTTATGCCTCCAAATTGATGAATAGGAAATTCCCTGAGACCCCCACTTTCAGAAGAATTTTGCAATCTATTTGGTATCAGATAAACAACGGACAGGAAATTTTTGTTATCGGGAAAATTCTTGAGGATAAAACCGTAAAAGGTGGTACTGGCTGGGGTGCCGAGTTTGCTAAGATTTGCAATAAGCCTTTGTATGTATTCGACCAAGATGAAAATCGTTGGTTTAAATGGAACGGCGAAAATTGGATAACTTTCAACAACCCTGTCATAACCAAATCGCACTTTACAGGAACAGGCACCCGTTTATTGAAGGATAACGGCAAAAAAGCAATTAGTGAATTATATAAAAGATCGTTTGAATAAGATATGCAAACAAGGACGCTATCAGTATTTTTTAACGCCGACAGAATTTATCTGTCAGTAGTTAGAATAGATAATAACAGAGCTTATCTTGATTATATCGAATCTACCAATCATAGATTTGACCTTGAAAATACTGATAGCCCCGAATCTGTAAATGCTCTTAACGAACTGGAAGTTTTTATCTCTGATTTTGATATTAAACCTGACAGGCTAAGCATTGCACTTCCATCAGAGAGTATTTTTGTAACAAAATTTCCAGCAAGGATTAATTTTACAAAAGAGCAGTTAAGACAATTAGTAAATTTAGAAATCAGACAGGCTTACCCCGAGTTTAATTACGAAGATTTTATGATAAAGGCTACTCCCATTCTTTCTGAAAAGACTAAGAAGGAACAGATGCTCGGGATGATTTATATGAAATCTGACCTAAAATTTATTGAAAATTTCTTTAATAAATTTGACCTTAAGATTGATAACATCGAAATAAGTCAGTTAGCAGCCCATAATGCTTTTATGTTGAACTATCCCGAAATGAAGGGAAAGTGCGTAATGATAATTGGGTATCACGGACAATTTCTCGACTTTACTGTTATCAGAGATGGCGAACTTCTTTATTATAATATTGCTTCGGTTTCCTCGCCAGATAAAGTAGGCGAAGCTGCCGAAAACGAACATATCAAAATTATCGAAACAGCAACAGATGAGATTGATGCCTGTTATTTTTATGGTAGTGCCCTCAACAAAAATGTTTCATTGGCACTTTGGGAAACATCTATGATGCTTGGAATTATGGAAGCTAAAAGGCTGAATCCATTTCGAATGATGACTACAGAATTAGATAAAAGACATTTGGAATATTGCTCGCGTACATTCCAAATTTACCCACCATGCACAGGTAGTTCTCTTAAAAGTTGGCACAAAATTATCACTATTGAGTAATGAGAGTAATTGGTGGTGAACTAAAGGGTAGAACTTATTCAGGAAAAATTCCCAAAGGAGTACGACCCACCTCAGAACTCGTTAGGGAAAGTCTTTTTAATACACTCAATAATTTGATTGAATTTGATGGCATTAATGTGTTAGACCTATGCGCTGGAACAGGTGCCTTGGGGTTCGAAACCATTAGCAGGGGTGCAGATTATTGTTGTTTTGTTGAACTTAACGCTCGCGTTGCTGCCCTTATTAAAGATATTTCCCGTCATTTCGACATCTCGGCTGGTAAATTTAAAACTGTAAATCTTGACGTGGCTAAATTCCTGCAAAATACAAATAACATTTGTGGAGGAATAAAATTCGATATTATTTTTTTCGACCCACCTTACGAAGCTGGAATTTACGAACTTGTGCTTAATCAACTTGCTACTTTGGAAATATTTTCCACACAGTCCCTAATAGTGGTTGAACATTCTACTCGAACTGAAATAGCCATTCCTGAAAATTTCGATATAATTAAACAAAAAAAATATGGCGAAACAGCAATCGACATATTAACACTCGCAGAAA
>CAYUZZ010000075.1:0-8633 GCA_964449505.1 uncultured Hyphomicrobiales bacterium
AAAAACAATTCCAAATGACACATACTCAATTTTGAACGACGGTGAATTACCATTTGGTACCGTTAAGAATAAAGACGGTAATGTGTTACAAGTATCCCACGGTAGGTACAGAGCTGCTTTATATGATTTGGACAGAAATTACAGAAAAGATGTTTACAAGGCTACATACTTACCCTATGAACAATTCAAAGGTACCTATGCTGCAATTTATAATGGGAGATTGAAGACGAGAATAATTGAAGCTAAAATCAGGAAATATGACAATCCAATTCAGGCGTCTTTATATCCAAATAATATCCCAGAAGAAGTTTATTATAATTTGATTCAGACTATCAATAAAAACATAAAGACCTTACATAGATGGGCTGATATAAAAAAGAAATATTTGAAATTAAGCCAGCTGCATCCCTACGATACTTATGTAACCCTTTTTCCAAGCGTTCAGAAAAGTTATACTTACGACGAATCGCTTGAATTAATGAAAAAAGCTTTAGCTCCATTGGGAGAAGAGTATGTGGCGGCAATGACTTTAGGATTTAAGAACCGTTGGATAGATGTTTATGAAACTAAATCAAAAAGAAGTGGAGCATACTCTAATTCTTCAGGCAGTGGACCTCATCCATTTATTTTATTGAATTGGAATAATACTTTAGACGATGTGTTTACATTAGCTCACGAGTTGGGGCACAACATGCACTCTTATTTTACCGAGAAACACCAGCCGTTTCATTACGCTGATTATTCAACTTTTGTAGCTGAAGTAGCATCTACTGCCAACGAAGCACTTTTGCTCGATTATTTGATTAAAAATGCTGGAAGTAAAGAAGAAAAAATGGCACTGATAGAAAAGTTCTTAATTCAGGCACAAACTACATTTTTCCGTCAAGCTCGTTTTGCAGAGTTCGAAATGCTAACTCATCAAAATTCCATGAAAGGCGAAGTATATTCAGCTGACAAACTAACAGAATTATTTTCAGCCCTCTATCAAAAGTATTGGGGACCATCAATGATAACAGATGCCGAAGAAGGATTATCTTGGGCAAGAGTACATCATTTGGTGCAATATAATTTTTATGTTTATCAGTATTCAACTGGATTTGCAGCTTCGCAAGCACTATCCCAGCAAATTATAAGTGAAGGAAAACCCGCAATAGAGCGATATTTGAAGTTCTTATCATCAGGTAGTTCCTTATTCCCTTTAGAAGTACTAAAACAAGCTGGAGTGGATATGAGCAAACCCGAACCAATAATTCAAACTATCAATAAAATGAATAATTATATGGATGAATTAGAAAAAATGAGAAATAAATAAAAAAAACTGTGACAAAATGGACTTTCATCTGTCTATTAGTCAAGAGATTGTGCGTAATTATGAAAAAGTGTTTAAGCAATAGTAGCGATGAAGAACTTGTGAATATGGTAAGAGCCGGGAACTCTAACTCGGCTTCTGCTTTCGAGGAATTATATAATCGTTATTCACCTAAAATTTATACCTATTGCAGCAAAGTATTTAGGAATAATTCCGAACTTGCTGAAGATATTTTTCAGGATGTTTTTGAGCGATTCTATGAAGCTGTAAAAAACAAAAGGTTCGATTTTACAAACCTTTCTGGATATTTACTTAAGATAGCAAGGAATTTGTCGATTAACGAAAAATCGAAAGTATCCCAAAATAATCTTTCTTTGAATGGAATTGATTTGGAAAGTAATGACAGGAATTACGAGAGTAAGGAAATTTCAGAATTAATTCACTTTGGGGTTGATTCACTTCCCGACGATTTCAGGGAAGTACTGATAATGAAAGAATTTATGGATATGACTTATAATGAAATTTCAGAAGCCCTCGAAATTGATATGCCCATCGTTCGAGTTAGAATTTATAGGGCTAAGCAAAGATTAAAAATAATTCTCGAACCATATTTTAAAGATTTTGATTATAATATAAATTAAATAGATGGATTTGCTATGAATGAGCATATAAATATGAGTATTCCCGAAAAGTTGACTGCATTTGTTGATGGGGAACTTCCTCAGGAAGAATCAGGTGACTTATTCTTCCAATTGGCTTCAAATCCTGAATTGCAGGATGAATTAAGAAGACAATTAATCATTAAGAATTCTTTTAAAAATTCTATGCTTATACCTCCAATTGGATTGAAGAGCTCGGTAATGAGAAAAACTGTTTATAATAATAACGCATTTTACAGATTATCTCAATCATTGGCTTTGCTTGTTGCTTTCCTTATCAACAAGACTATGGCTACTCTTACCGGTGTTTTGGTTCTGGCGGGTATTGCTTTATTTTTACTTAATCGATACTCTGAAATTAATTCAAGTGATAATATTTCCTTAAATAAATCCACCCTTTCTCGTATTAACACTAAGACTACTTCCGACAAACAAATTCCTATAACTAATTCATTTCAAATTGACAAAGAAGCAAGTACCACCAAAAGCGTAGCTTTTAATATAAGGAGAGAAGAGAAAACTGCAAATGCCAAATACTTAGAAAAAAAGCAAAATTCTGAAAATACTTCATTTGCTAATTCTAATAATTCTATCCAAGAAAATATTATCAAAGATGAGAATAAGCCTATTGCCATACTTAATGAATCAAGTCTTGAAAAAAATAGTTATTTTTCATTGAGCACATACAATCAAGATATAGAACTGATTAAAAGTAATTCTTCGCTTGGTAGATTTTTGGATAGATTAAGTATTAGCTTCAGAACTTTTGATGGAAGCTCAAATCCCAACTTTACGATTGGAAATAATCAAAAATCACTTCTAAACAATTTCAGTATAGCCCTTATGTATGGTTTGGATTATCACCAGAGCATTGGCGTTGTTTATGGTAACGAAAATTTCCTGATGGGATTTGAAAAATACGAAAGCGATATTTTGTACGCTTACAGTCAAAGTTATAATTCCCAATGGATTGGTTTATCTTATAGTTACACGATTAACGAGATATTGGGAAGCGGAATTAGACCTGATTTTAACCTGATAGCCGGAGGTACAAACGTTGGACCAGTTTTCAAAATGGGATTAGGACTTAGCTACGATATTACAGATTACTTCTCAATTAGAGGAGGTTTCGAGTCAGGTTGGCTGTTTTACCCCAACACAAGTAATTTGAAAAATAGCAAATGGTATAGCACAAACAAATTAGGTTACAATATTGGATTTAATATAGGCTTATGACCAAAAATTGCTTATACATATTTTTTATATTATTGACAGCTTATGCATGTTCCGATCCTGCATCGGTAGATGCCGATCGCGAGAAGAAAATAATATACGATCCTAACAATTCACCTGCATTGTTCGAAGTCGAACCTAATGAATTGGATTTTGGTAGTCTTGTTAAAGGTAATTCCAAAATCATACAATTTAAAATCAAAAATATCACCGATAAACAAATTAAAATTGATAATTTAAGTTTGAAAAATCATTCATGGTTAGCAACCTTTTCTAATTACAATTCCCCTGTGTATTTAAGCCCAATGGGCAGTAGCTCCGATTTCGTTACTTTAGAAGCAGAGTTAACAGCAGATGAAGTTGGTTATTTTAGCGATACATTGATTTTTCAGGGGCATACTAATCCCAAATGCGTCGCAAAAGCCGAAATTCCTGCACTTTATGCAGAGGATGTAGATTTTAATACATTAAATACAAGTGAATTTGCTTTAAGAATTTTCCAGTTTATCAATCTAAGTTCCTATGACGCTGTTATTAGTGAATTTGAATTGATAGATACTAATGGAGTTTTTTTTAATGAACCAAAAATTCAACTACCTTTAACAATAAACCCAAATAGTAAAAGTATTGATATTAAATTAACTTTTAATCCTAACAAGAAATTTGAATTCAATGCAGAAATAAAGTTCAAAGCAACTTTCAAAGATGCAGTATTGCCTTACAAGGGAACCCTCAAAATCAAAGGCAAAGGTATTTAATTGCTTTTCTGTGCGGGATATAAAACCATCTTCCAAATATAACAATATTTAACCTATTGCAACGATAAGTCAGTTTTCAAAATTTCTAATATATTATGGAAAATTTAATTATCAACATTTCTCTTATACTAATTGGTGTTATAATGTTATATTATGGAGCCGAATTTCTTGTGAAAGGCAGTTCCAGTTTAGCAATTACATTTGGAATATCTCCATTGATAGTAGGATTGACTGTGGTAGCATTTGGCACTAGTGCACCCGAGCTTTTTGTTAGCTTTACTGCAGGCATGAAAGACTCAAGTGATATAGCAATCGGCAACGTAATAGGTTCTAATATATGTAATATTGGTTTGATTTTGGGTCTATCTGCATTGATTATGCCCGTAAGAGTAAACATCAAAGCAATGAAAATAGACATTGCACTAATGATTTTGGCATCGCTCGCAGTTTGGATTATGATTATTGATAACGAGATTGGGCGTTTTGAGGGATTTATTCTTACATTTGGAATCCTTGCTTACGTAGCATACACAATTAAAAAAGTACTAAAGGGAAAAGATGTTGTAGAAACTGAAGTTGTAGCTGGGCAAAAAAAGAAAAGTAAAGGTTTCTATATTCTTCTTATCATTTCTGGACTTGGGATTCTGATTATTGGTTCAAATCTGTTTATTGAAGGGGCTATCCAAATTGCTAAAACCCTTGGAGTATCAAATGCAATCATTGGATTATCATTGGTTGCATTCGGAACAAGTTTGCCCGAACTTGCCACTTCAGTTTTGGCTGCAGTCAAGAAGCAATCCGATATTTCTTTGGGAAATGTGATTGGTTCTAATATTTTTAACTTATTGTTTATATTGGGTATTACTGCAATTCTATTTCCAATCGGAGCCGGCGATATTCAAAATGTTGACTATATCGTAATGATATTGTTAGCTGTTATAATCATTCCAATGGGTTTGATTAAAAAACAATATGGCAGAATTGATGGCTTGCTATTATTGTTAATATATTTTGCATATATGTATTATCTATTTGTCAATTTACCGAAATAAATGTTATTTTTGTAACAACATATTGAAAATATTATTGTTTGGAATAGAAATGAACAAAATAGTACCTGCTAAAAAAACTAAAAATGTAAGATATGCAATACGCGATATCATCTCATTAGCCAACAAAGTTGCTGCTACCGGAAAATCTATGTATTACCTTAATATCGGTGACCCTAACATTTACGACCATGTTACACCAGATACTGTAATTGATGCTACTATCAAGGCAATTAAATCAAACCTTAATGGATATGCTCCCTCAAATGGCATTAATTCGGCAATTGAAGCAATCAGTCATGATGCCAATAAAAAGGGTATTCATAACATACTTGATGTATTTGTTACCAGTGGAGCAAGCGAAGCAATCGAAATTTGTCTATCTGCCTTACTTAACTCTGGTGAGAACTTTTTAATGCCAACACCTGGCTATCCGCTTTATACAGCAGTCGAGAGCAAATTGGAACTAGAACCCAATCCCTACTACTTATCAGAAGATAACAATTGGCAGCCCGATATTGAAGATATTAAAAATAAGATCAATGCCCAAACTAAAGCAATCGTATTAATCAACCCAAACAATCCAACAGGCTCAATTTGCCAAAAAGAAACATTGCTTCAGATAATTGAATTGGCTCTCAAGCACAATTTGGTGATATTTGCCGATGAAATATATGATAAATTGATTTTCGACGGCAAAGAACTAACTTCCATAGCATCATTAAATGATGAAGTTTCGTGCATTACTTTTTCCGGTTTATCAAAAAATTATGTAGCTCCTGGATTCAGGATTGGTTGGGGAGTAGTAAGTGGCAAGCAAGAAGTTCTTGGTGACTATATCGAAGCAATCAACAAACTGCTCAGAGCAAGAGTTTCGGCAAATCATCCCGAGCAATACGCTATAGCTGCTGCCTTGAATGGCGACCAATCACATCTTGCCAAACTTATTAACAAACTTGAAATTAGAAGAGGTATTATGGTGGATTTCCTTTCGAAGGTAGAAGGTATTAATCTAGTAAAACCAGAAGGAGCATTCTATGCATTTCCATCAATAGATGTAAAAGATGATACCCAATTTGTGAGCGAATTAATTAAGGAAACAGGCGTTGTAGTGGTCCCAGGAAGTGGATTTGGACAGAGACCTGGTACTCACCACTTTAGAATTGTGACACTTCCCCAGGAGGAAATTTTACGAAAAGCATTCCAATTGATTTCAGAATATTATACTTATTACAAAAATAGATTTGAATAATTAATTCCTATCCTATACAAATTAAGGCAACTGGATTGAGCTATTAATCTTAATTAAATTAGTAGAACAAGCAACCTAAGCCTTGGGGTATAATTTGCATTTTGACATAGCTTCTATCAGCCAAATTTAAATCTCTGTGGAGTTGATTAGCTTGGATTCAAGGCTAATTATCTCCAATCATTTATCATATTTATTGCTTGTTTTATAGCTAATGCTTTTAGATTTGTTGATAACTTAATTCTACTTTCTTATCTTAAATTACTACTTTTATATTTTGAAATTAATAAGAAAATCTGAAATGTCGAATTTTGTTCATCTACATAATCATACACATTATTCAATACTCGATGCGGTTACAAGCCCACAAGAATTAGTCGATGCCGCAGTTAATGATGGTCATCCGGCAGTAGCCCTTACCGATCACGGCGTTATGTATGGAGTTTATGAATTTTATAAATTAGCTGTTGCCAAAAATATTAAACCTATATTGGGGGTTGAGGCATATATGGCTAATGGAAGCCGGTTTGACCGAGTACAAACTAATAAAGCCGAGAAAAAGAAAAATTACTTCCATATTTTGTTACATGCCAAGGATGAGCAAGGTTACAAGAATTTGATGAAATTAACATCACTTGGCTTTACTGAGGGATTTTACTACAAGCCCAGAATTGATAAAGAATTACTTGAAAAGTACAAAGAAGGAATTATATGCTCTTCTGCCTGCATGGGTGGTGTGATAAATGCTTTTATAGTAGATGGACAAATAGAGAAGGCATACTCTGAGGCAAAATATTATCAAGACCTCTTCGGAGATGATTTTTATATAGAAATACAAAACCATTTTTTAAAAAACGACCCATTAATATTGGAACATGCGCCCAAAATTGCAAAGGAACTTGGCATAAAAATAATTGCAACTAATGATATTCACTATATTAGTAAAGATTTTGCCATTCCACATAATATACTATTGTTAATAAGAGACGGAGTGAAAACCGACGAGCAAACAAATATTTCTGATTTAAAATATGGTACTGCCGAATATTACTTTAAATCCAGCCAAGAGATGCAAGAACTATTCAAAGAGTTCCCCGAAGCTATTTCTAACACACTCGAAATAGCTGACAAATGTGATTTTAGATATACCAAACATACAGTCTATCCAGAATTTCCTATACCACCATCTTCAAATGCCGCAGATCTGAATGATTACCTGAGAGAGTTGGTTTATAAAGGTCTTAACAAGAGATTTGATGATTTGACTGAACAGATAAGCGACAGAATAGAATACGAACTTAATGTGATTACTAATATGGGATTTCCGGGATATTTCCTTATAGTTTCCAACTTTATAGACGCTGCAAGGGAACTTGGTGTTAGTGTTGGTCCAGGAAGAGGCTCAGCAGTTGGCAGTCTTGTTGCATATTCGTTAGGAATTACAAACGTTAATCCCCTGCCCTATGATTTGCTTTTTGAAAGATTTTTAAATCCCGAACGGTTCTCGATGCCCGATATAGATATTGATTTCAGTGATGAAAAACGTGATTTGGTTATTAACTATGTTAAACAAAAATATGGTGAAGATGCAGTCGCCCAGATAGTAACATTTGGAAAATTATCCAGCCGGCAGGCATTTACCGATGTGGGAAGAGTACTCGGAGTCAGTTTAAGCAAAGTTAAAGAAATAACAAAAAGTATCCCGGTGGTAAGGGGAAAAGTAACTAAAATTAAAGATGCACTTCAATTAAGCGACTTGCAATGGTTGCGAGATACAAATGACCCCAATTTGAAATCACTAATTGAATATGCCACCAAGTTGGAGGATAGAAACAGAAATGTAGGAACCCATGCTGCGGGAATAGTTATTACTCCAGGTGACGTAACCGATTATGTGCCAATTTATCGTACTCCCGAAAAAGAGGGCAAACAAAGTATTGAAGTTGCAACCCAATTCTCTATGACTTATCTCGAAGAAATCGGTCTTCTCAAAATGGACTTCTTAGGTTTAAAAACCTTGTCAATTATTGAACATACACTCGATATGATTGAGCTAAACCATAATATAAAAATTGACATAGATAAAATTGATTTCGAAGACAAAAAAACCTATGATATGATAGCTGCTGGTGATACTCTTGCTGTGTTTCAGTTCGAATCTGATGGCATGCAAGAATACCTGAAACGCCTTAAGCCTCATAATCTTGAAGAACTTACTGCCATGAATGCCCTCTACAGACCTGGACCAATGGAGAATATACCCGATTTTATTGATAGGAAATATGGACGAAAAAAAATCTAATATCTTCACCCATTAATGGAGAAGGTTCTGAAAACTACCTATGGTATTATAGTTTATCAGGAACAAGTTATGCA
>CAYUZZ010000076.1:0-8572 GCA_964449505.1 uncultured Hyphomicrobiales bacterium
AAAAATAATTTTTTCGAAGGTTGGTATTTTAAATCTGTTAGTGATAAACATGATAATATTCTTGCTATTATACCGGGGATTTTTATTGATAAAAATAAGATTAAATCACACGCCTTTATACAATTTCTTGATGGGAAAACAGGGAAATCTCATTTCCTCAATTTTAAAATCAGTGAATTTTCTTATAATTCCAATAATTTTGATATTGGAATTGGGGATTCAAAGTTTTCGTTAAATGGAATTGAAATTAACATTAAAAGGAAAGGTTTTGAAGCTTATGGCAGCTTGACTTTTAAGAAAATTGTTCCTTGGCCCATCAGTTTTCTATCACCCGGTGCAATGGGTTGGTACTCATTTGTACCTTTTATGCAATGCAATCATGGTGTGCTTAGTTTTAATCATTCAGTAACAGGGAAGGTTCTTATAAATAATGAATTGTTTATATTTACAAAAGATAAAGGTTACATTGAAAAAGATTGGGGTAAATCATTTCCATCAAGCTATGTTTGGATGCAATCGAATAGTTTTGCTAATCCAACTGTCAGTTTATGTTTATCTGTTGCTAAAATACCTTGGCTATTGAGTTCCTTTACAGGTTATCTTGGGGCACTTTTTGTTGAAGATAAATTATATAGATTTACTACCTATACAGGTGCAAAAATCCGTGAATTTACAATTGATGAAAGTGTTATAAAATTGATGTTAGAAGATAAAAATTATATTCTTGAAGTAGTTAGCAAACGCTCACATGGAGGGGAATTATTAGCCCCAGATTCCAAAGAGATGGGTAGAAGAATAGTGGAATCTTTAAATTCTGAAATAAAAATCAAATTAACTAAAAAAATAAGGAATAATTTAAGAGTAATTTTGGAAGATATTGGAAGAAATGCCGGATTGGAAATTGTGGGTAATGTGAAAGAACTGATTTAGTTTTGTGGTAAAGAAGCGTTACATAGATATGTTTAACTGTTTTTAACTGATATTTTTTGTATGAAAATTATTTAAATGATTTAGATATTTTATCATTAAATTTCTTTCTTCAATGTTTAAATCTCCAAGCACATCTACTTCCATTTGACTCAACTTTAAATAAATTTGCTTTAATATTGATTTGCCATCATCTGTTAATTTCATACGTTTCATCCTTTTGTCTCGGCATTCATTATCTTCTTCAACTAACCCCCTTTTTTGTAGTCTTTTAATTATATCCATACCAGTGGTTACTTCAGTAAGGTTAGCGTCGCATAAATCTTTTTTGGAAGGGTTATTCATTTGTTCAATTAATGCTAAAAATGAGAAGTCTTCAACCGAATTTAGTCCATACTCGGTAAACATAACTTTTGTATAAATCTTCATAAATTTATTCAACCTGTTTATAAAATAAGAAGCAAGAAATCTAGAGTTTTCCGAATATTCTTCCGTTAACTTTTTCCCAGATTTTATTGTGGGAGAAAAATTATCAATTTTATTATTATTCTTATTTTCAATTAACCAAAGCCCGAAGTCATAAATATCCCCGTCATGTGAAGAAGTGAACTCACCCCATTCTTGCAAGAGATTAATGATATCGTCAATTTTCATAAAAAATACGTAAACGGTGTAATATTTGAAAAATCTAAACAAAAGTAATACGTTATCGTATAATAATAAACGTTTAATCTAAAATTTAATTTTTTAATGATTTCAACAGGATAAATATATGATTTTCAGACGGTTGTCAATTTTAATCTTATGCTCTGTAATGTTAAGTACGCAAGTTTATTCCCAAATAAAGGGTACTATTACCGGCAGAGTAATTTCACAGATGAGTAAAAAAACACTCGCTGGTGTAAATGTTAGAATTTTAAATACTACCCTTGGTGCAGTTTCGAAGACAGATGGTACTTTTGAAATAAAAAATGTTGACGCAGGTATCCAAAAAATACAATTCTCACTCATTGGTTATGAAACTTATGTAAACAGTAACATATCTGTAAATGCTGGTAAACCAGTTTATTTAGAAATAGAATTAGCAGAAAAAGTGATTGAATTGGAGGGTGCTGAAGTGAAAGCATCATTTTTTCAAAAAAGAGTAGATGCAGTAACATCTACCCAATATCTAAGTTTTGAAGAAATTCGAAGGGCACCCGGGGTGCAGGAAGATGTGATAAGAGCAACAGCATTGTTGCCAGGAGTTAATGTTACTGCTGCGGGAAGAAATGATTTGATAGTAAGAGGTGGAGCTCCTTTCGAAAACCTATTTATTGTGGACAATATTGAAGTAAATAATATCAACCATTTCGGCTCACAAGGCTCAACTGGAGGTCCGCTATCATTAATAAATCTTGATTATGTCAGAAATGTAGAATTTTCTGCTGGTGGATTTGGTGCTCGATATGGTGACCGCACTTCTTCACTGACTAATATTACATTGAGAAACGGCAACGAAAGCCAGTTTGGGGGTAAATTGAACTTATCGGCTACAGGAGTTGGTTTAAGCTTCGAGGGTCCAATCGGCGATAAAGGTTCGTGGATTTTTTCTGCAAGAAGAAGCTATCTTGATTTCATATTTCAGGCAGCAGGATTTTCATTCGTTCCACAATACTGGGACTTTATGACTAAGGGTAATTATCGCCTTGATGCCAACAATTCTTTAACTTTCATTGGTATCAGTGCCATCAATACTGTCAAACTAAATAACGAAGATATTGATAACAAATACGACAATAGTAGAATTGCTGTACCAGATCAGTATCAAAATTTCTCTGGACTAACCTGGAGAAGTACTTTTGAAACTGGGTTTTTTACTGCAACACTTGCTAATTCATATACAAGGTTTACAACATTCCAAAATGATTCAAATCTCATAGAAATATTCCGCAATGATTCCAAAGAAGGCGAGCTAATTTTAAAAACAGATTTGGATTTGCAAATTGGACCCAAAACTGAAATATTAATTGGTAACCAGTTGAAATATGGTGCCTTTTTAGATTATTTGATCAAAATTCCAGGCAGTGTTAGAACAGATAATAATGGGGTAGAAAGACCCTTTGATATAGATACCAGCTTTAATACAATCAAAAATGGTACATATTTCAATTATAGTACTGCAATAGAAAATCACAGGATTACTCTTGGTGGAAGAATGGATTATTACAATTTTACTGCTGAATCAATTTACTTGTCACCAAGGTTATCATATACATATACACTCAATGAGAATAGTTCTTTTATCCTGAGTGCTGGCAGATACTATCAATCTCCTTCTTATATTTGGCTCTTGAGCAATTCCGAAAAAAGCTTAAAGCCGATAATTGCCGACCAAGTAGTACTTGGGTATGCACATACTCCTTTGCAGGATGTGAAGGTTCAGTTGGAAGTGTATTATAAAAATTATACTAATTATCCAGGAAGAGTGTTCAGACCGCAATCAGTACTTGCACCTTCCGGATTTGATGATATTAGTACCGATATACCTTTTGGACTGGAACCATTGCATAATTCCGCAACAGGGTGGTCGAGTGGTGTTGAACTATTCATACAAAAGAAATTGAGTGAAATTCCTCTATATGGCTTACTTAGTATTACTTTGAGTGAATCGAACTTTACGGCACTTGATTCAATTGAAAGGTCGTCAGTTTTTGATAGTAGATTGATTTTCAATTTGGCAATTGGATATAGAATAAGCGAAGATTGGGAAATAAGTAGCAAATTTAGATATGCAACTGGAGTACCAACAACACCATTTACAAATCTTGGTAAAATCGATTATACACAATACAACGAAGGGGAAAGGTTGCCTGATTTTAACGCGTTAGATTTGAGAGTGGACAAGAGATGGAATTTTTCTTGGGGTACATTGATAACTTACCTTGATATACAGAATCTCTACAGCAGAAAAAATGTTTCGGGTATCAGATGGGATAGAAGAACAAATGAGACTATTTACCAAAAATCCATAGGATTACTTCCAAGTATTGGAGTAAGTGCAGAATTCTAATAGGATATATTTAGAATAAAAAAAAATCCCGAGATTATTGTTTATACTTAATCTCGGGATTGATTACAGAATATTTTAGCCATTTATTGACTACTCGTCAATAAATTCCACCTCGCCACTTTTTATATCGTAAATTCCGCCAATAATAGTAAGTTTATGCTCTTCTACTAATTCTTTAATTATTTTACTGTTTTTTTCAGCAAATATAATTTGCTCTAAAACATTTTGTTTGATTGCAGCATCGTAAGCATCCTCTTTATCCTTGTGTGTGGATTTTGCTTTTTTTACAGCAGGTTCAATTTTATTGATAATTGATTCAAGATTAATAGAATGCACGTCTTCGGGTTCCATAGCAGCCTTTACAGCACCACAAGAAGTATGTCCCAAAATTAGTAAAAGAGGTGAATGCAAATGTTCTGCGGCATATTCTATGCTTCCAAGTTCAATTTTATCCAGTACATTGCCAGCAGTTCTGATAACAAAAATTTTACCCAATTCTTCGTCGAATATATACTCGGGTGCAACCCTCGAATCGCTACAGGCAACAACTATTACATAAGGGCTTTGACCTTGGACAAGGGCAGAGCGTTCATTTTCAAAATCCTTTTCATTGATTTTGTTCGAAATGAATCTTTTATTTCCCTCAACCAAATTATCCAAATGCTTTGGAAGGTTCAAAGATGGTAATTGTGCAAATAATGAATTTGCAAACATTACCAACAATATATATAAGGCAGATTTTAATTTCATAATAACTCCATAAATTATAAATTATAAATTATATTCTTACAGGCATAACTAACATTAGTAAATCATCATTTTCGGTATTAGGTAATATTAAAGTTGGTCTGTTGGGTTCCGAGAATGTAATTTTAATTAAATTATCAGTAGTATCGTTCTCACCGATATTTGAAATTGCATCTTCAAGAAACTTCATATTGTAAGCAAGTTCGAACGAATCTTTGTTAAATTCACAATTTAAAACCTCCATTCCAGTACTTCCAGTTTCGTCATCATTGAACATCAAACTAAGTTGATTATTAGCAATAAGCATCTTTATTTGATTAACTTTTTTATTAACCAAGCTACCAAGAGGTTTAAGTTTATTTAATAATAAACTTCTGTCAACAATTAGAATATAAGGATTATCCTTGGGTATAACTTGTTCGTATGGGGGGAATCTTTCTTCGATTACTTTGCTTACAAAAATGGTATTTCCAATATCAAAACGCAAGTGGGTAGTTTTACCTTGAGTTTCAATCATTGATAACAAAATTTCATCCTCATCAATTTTTCGTAGAAAATCAATTGATTTAGATGGCAAAATAACATCTGAATCGTTAATTTTGTTCAATTTCTCAAACCTTACTGTGCTTCTTGCTAATCTGTAACTATCAGTAGCTACAGCATTAATATGAGTTTCTCTGAATTGGAAAAGTACTCCGGTCATTGCGGGACGATACTCATCATCCGAAACAGCAAAAAATGTTTTGTTACACAATTTCCCAAGTTCATCTTTGGTAATATAAATAAACTTAGTCCCGTCGATAAGGTTATTTTCCTGCTCCAAATTTGATAAATCTGGACGTTCAGTTTCAAATAAATCTGGAATTGATAAATACTCTTCGGCATCAAGTCCTTTTAATTTAAACTTACCATCACCAATTTTGATTGTAACATCGAAATTTTCAAAATTTACTTTTATTTCGACCTTTTGATTAGAGGAATAAGACTTAATTAAATCGGATAATCTTTTGCCTGGAATTAGAACTTTGCCATCCTCCGAACTTTCCACCTCTGTAACAGTCATTAATGTAACATCCCTATCAGAAGCAATAATTTTGAGAGTGTTCCCTTCCAGCCAAAAATAGAAGTGCTCTAATACTGGTATGGTTGACTTCTGTGGAAGAATCATCATCAGTTTGTTTACTGATTTTTGGAGTGCATTTAGGTCAGTTATAAATTTCATAATATTTACCTATTAGTATTTTCAAAATTTTTGTTTTATTTTGCATATTGAATTTAAAATAAAATACAAATTTAGTTAAGCAATTATTATTATTTGACAAAAAGTTTTCAACAAAGGAAAATTATTCATGCTTACAAAATATGGTACCGATAATATTGTGGTGATGTTGGCGATTGGGATTGGATTAATAGTTCTTTCAAATTTTATTTCATTAATGTGGCTCAAAATTCCCACTATCGTTTTGGGATTAATGTTAATTATTATGACATTTGTTTTTTTCAGAGACCCTATTAGGACAATACCCGATGAAGTGACAAAGGATAAATCTCTGGTATTGGCACCTGCCGATGGCAAAGTTATGAACATTATAGAAATTGAGGAAAATGACTATATGAAAACCTTATCCAAGAGAATAAGTATTTTCCTTTCCCCATTAGATGTACATGTTAATCGTTCTCCAATAACGGGCAAAGTAGAGTATTTTGATTTTGTTGAAGGGAAATTCCTCGCAGCTTACAATCACGAGTCATCAGATTTGAATGAGCAATCAAAAATTGGTGTAAATACTCATTATGGTAAAGTTCTTTTTAAACAAATTGTTGGTGTAATGGCAAGAAGAATAGTTAGTGATGTGTTAGTAGGGACTGAAATTGAAGCTGGTGATAAAATTGGTATGATGAAATTTGGTTCCCGTATGGATATTTTTTTGCCATTAGGGTCTGAGATTTATTGCAAGGTAGGGAATAGGATCGTAGCTGGTGAAACAATTATTGCAAAGATAAAATGAATAAAATTAGAATAACAAAATCCTTAGTTCCCAATTTACTTACATTAGTGAATATATTCTGCGGATTTGCGGCAATAGTCTATGCATCAGATGGTTTGTTTATCAAAGCATCACTTTTTATATTACTAGCAGCTGTTTTTGATATGTTAGATGGTTTTACAGCCCGGCTTATCAATGCGGCAAGCGAATTTGGCTCAGAATTAGACTCATTATGCGATGTAGTATCTTTTGGAGTTGCTCCATCATTCATACTATACAAATCCTACTTTTACCAATTCAACGAATGGGGTATTCTGATAGCCTCATTCCCCGCTTTGGCTGGTGCAACAAGATTAGCAAGATTTAACGTACAACTTGTATCATTAGAAGACAAGAAGTATTTTACAGGGCTTCCTATTCCATCGGGAGCATTAACTCTTATTTCATATTTAATTTTTTTTCATAATGATATAGTTTCAGGTGAACCGCTTAGAACAATCCTGATGTTTGTTGTTACAATTATTGTATCACTTACAATGGTTTCAACAATTAAATTTGATAATTTACCACGTCCATCAAAGGCAAGTTTCAAAGAAAGACCGATTTTTAGCATATTGTTTGTGGTTGCTTTGCTTAGTGTTGTAATAACAAAAGGTGATGCACTATTCCCACTAATGATGTTATATATTTTACTTTCATTCATAAGATATATGTTCCTACTATTTAACCAAAGGTCTATGGAGGATGAAGACATTGATGTAGAGGATTCGGAGGATATTGAGAACTGAAATTATATTATTAATAATTAATTTCATATTTTTGTAAAGTATAATAATGGAATTCAAGTATGTTACTTTTTAGAGCAAATATTGAGATCACTTTAAGAAAAGGGATTTTGGACGTTCAGGGAAAAGCAGTTGAAAAAGCACTTCATTCAATCGGTTATGAAAATTTCTCTAAAGTGAGAATTGGCAAATATGTTACTCTTGAGATAGAGTCCGAAAATGAAAGCAAAGCAATGGAAAAGGCAACATCAGCTTGCAAAGAATTAATTGCTAATCCTATAATTGAAGATTTTGAAATTACTTTGGAGAATATCAAATAGATGAAATTTGGAGTTGTCGTTTTTCCAGGGTCTAATTGTGACCATGATGCATATAATTCCATTAAAAATAATGCCGGCTATCAAGTGGAATATCTTTGGCATAAGGATACCTCTTTGCCATCTGATATAAATTGTGTGGTCTTGCCTGGCGGTTTTTCTTATGGCGATTATCTCAGATGTGGTTCCATTGCGAGATTCTCACCTATTATGAGAGAAGTTGTGAAGTTTGCAAATTCTGGTAACTTTGTGGTTGGTATTTGCAATGGATTCCAAATATTAACTGAAACTGGTCTATTGCCAGGTGCTCTAATCAGAAATAGAAATTTACATTTCATTTGTAAAGATGTACATTTGAAAGTTCAAAATAATCATACTGCATTTACCAATCAATTATCAATAAGTGATATGATGTTACCAATAGCACATGGTGAGGGTAATTTTGTTGCTGATGCAGAAACTATTAACGGCTTGGAAGATAATAATCAAATATTATTCAAATATTGCGATATAAACGGTAATATTACAGATGAATCAAATCCAAATGGTTCAATAAATAATATTGCAGGAATAATAAATAAAAATGGAAATGTATTAGGAATGATGCCACATCCGGAGCGTTATTGCGACAATTTGGTAGGAGGCAATGATGGCTTGGGTGTATTTCATTCAATAGTTAATTTTGTAAATTAAAGGAGGAAAATATGTTTGGAATTCCTGGTGGTATGGAGTGGGTATTAATAATAATAGTTGTTT
>CAYUZZ010000077.1:0-8565 GCA_964449505.1 uncultured Hyphomicrobiales bacterium
CTACAGCAACGGGGTTAATTGTTGAATAAATATAATATACATCATCCATTTGGTCAATATTACCAGTATTTGTAATATCAAGAGCTTCATTAATTTTTGTTTGATATTTATTAGTAAGTCTTTCCATTTCTATATCGTCAGCAGCGAATAAGTTATTGTCTGAATTCTCACTATAACTAATTATATCTACAGAATCGGATGAATCGAATATAGATTTAACGTTATCTTCAATTTCAAGTGAGACATCTTCCTGAATGGAAACTGCTTTGTTATCAAACACAAAATTATTATTGATATAAACCAAAGCCAAAGTAATCATTATTGCCATAGGTAATGCAAATCTAGTGAGAAATCCAAAAGATGAATAATTATTATAAGACTTTGTTTTTCCTCTTTTTTCTAAAACTCTAACGGAAGTATTACGAGTTTTATTATCAATTTTATCCAAAAAATCCATTTTATCAAATTTAGCAAAAACACTTTTAATATCATCAATTTCGGTTAACAATTCTGGATAAGCATCAATATTATCTTCAAAGAATTGCTTATCTTCGGAATTCAATTTGTCAAAAACATAGTCAGGCAAAAGTTCTTGCATTCTTTTGAAATTATTACCTTCCATTTTCATCACCATTGTATTGTTTCATCATATCTGATATTTTTTTGACTGCTTGGAAATAGTTTGCTTTTAATCCACCGATACTTGTGCCGAGTATTTGCGAAATCTCTTCGTAAGTTAAATTATCAAAATATCTTAAAGCAAATGTCTCTCTTTGCTTATCTGGTAATTTAGCATAAGCGTTAAGAAAAGTTTCCTCTGTTTCCTTAAATTCTAATTTTGTATGTGGGGTTAATTCTTCGGATTTTAATTCAATGAATTCTTCCTCGGAATTTTCATTTTTTTTATAAAACGACAAAAAATTAACTACTTTTTTCTTCCGTAATGCATTTTTGCACATGTTAGTTGTAATTCTATAAAGCCAAGTTTTTACGGAACTATCCTGGCGAAATCCAGCTATGTTATCAATAGCTTTTATGAAAACTTCCTGAGTTAAATCATCTGCTTCGTCATAATCTTTCAGATATCGAAGAGCCGTATGAAAAACAAAGCTTTGATTAGCCCTTACAAACAAAGTGATTGCTCTATCATCAGATTTGCTAACAATCTTTTCTATTATATCAATTTCATTGTTTAAAGCCAATGCTTGTGTTCTCATAATATTACCTTTCCATTTAAATTATAGACACGAATTAAATGGAAAGGTTTAATTTAATTATTTAGAAATTTCAATAATTTCGAATTTAGTATTACCTGCGGGAACAATTACCTCTGCTGTCTCTCCAATTTTTTTCCCCATCATTGCTTTACCGATTGGTGATGTAACAGCTATTTTATTTTTTTCAAAATCAGCTTCTTCGGGACTAACTAATTGATAATCTATTAGTTTACCTGTTTTTAGATTTTTTAATTTAACTTTAGATAAAATATAAATTTTATCATCAGGAAATTCATCAGCAGAAATTACTTGACTATTTGCCAACATATCAGTTAATTTGGAAATCTTTAATTCCAATAAACCTTGTTCATCTTTTGCAGCATCGTAATCCGCGTTTTCGGATAAATCTCCGTGCGAACGTGCTTCGGCAATTTTTTTTGCAATTTCCGATCTACCCTTCGACTTTAATTGATGCAAATCTTCTTCAATTTCTTTCATTCTTTCTTTAGTCATATAAACAACTTTTGACATTGTTTCCTCTGTTGATTTGGTATATAAAAAAACTAAAAAGACAAAGCTAAAATAGCTTTGTCGTATAAATTATTCATTTAACTATGCAAATTTACTTAATTAACTTAAAACAAACAAATTATATTTTTTTAAGCAAATGCCCCATCTTATTTTTTTTGGTTAACAGATAACTTTTATTTACATCATTGGGTAAGATTTCTAATGGTATCTGCTCAATAACATTTAGTCCGTAACTTTCCAATCCTACTCTTTTTTTTGGATTATTAGTAAGTAACAACATGTCTCTGACGCCTAATTTTCTAAGAATTTGAGCTCCTATCCCATAATCCCTGGGGTCTGGATCGAATCCGAGGTGTGTGTTGGCATCTACTGTGTCATAACCTTTTTCCTGAAGTGCGTATGCTTTAATCTTATTTACAAGTCCAATCCCGCGACCTTCTTGACGCATATAAAGCAGAATGCCTCTGCCCTCTTTGTTGATTAATCTAAGTGCTTCGTCTAGTTGTTCCCCACAATCACATTTCTTTGAATGAAAAATATCACCTGTCAAGCATTCTGAATGGACTCTGGTTAAAACAGGTTTATCACCACTGATATCACCCTTGATTAGTGCAACATGTTCCTGATTGTCGTATTTATTAACAAAGACAACCAATTTGAATTCACCGAATGAAGTTGGCAACAGTGTTTCTGCAACTAATTCCACCAAGTCTTCTTTTTGGATTTTATAAGCAATTAAATCTTTGACAGTAATCATTTTCATGTCGTATTTATTAGCATACACTTCCAAATCGGGTAGTCGTGACATCGTACCATCTTCGTTAATTATCTCGCAGAGGACGGCAGCAGGGTTTAACCCAGCCAATTGCATCAAATCAGCAGATGCTTCAGTATGGCCAGCTCTTCTAAGTACGCCTTCATTATGAGCAATTAATGGAAATATGTGCCCTGGTCTTAATAAATCACTTGGTTTAGTTTCGCTTTTTGCCAAAGCACGAACAGTTTTAGCTCTATCAGCAGCAGAAATGCCAGTTGTTGTACCATGGGCATAATCGACTGAAACAGCAAACTTTGTTTGATGAAGGGCTGAATTCTGTTTAACCATAGGTTCAAGATTCAATTCTTCTGCTCTTTTTTCATTAATAGAAACGCAAATCAACCCCTTGGCATTACTCGCCATAAAATTGATAATTTCTGGGGTACATAATTCTGCAGAACAGATCAAATCACCCTCGTTTTCTCTATCTTCATCGTCTAAAACTATGATAACTTTGCCAGATGCTAAGTCTTCCAAAGCTTCTTCTATTGTGTTCATTTATTATATTACAACTTATTTGCGATTGATGATTTTTCAAATTTAATTTTTACATTTTCCGCAATTTGTAATGTAAAAGTTTTCTCGTCACTATCAGATATTGTACCATGAATTCCTGCTGTGGTAACTACCTTATCCCCTTTCTTAATACTTGTTAGCATTTGTTGATGTTCTTTTTGTCTTTTTTGTTGTGGTCTTATCATAAAGAAATACATCACCACAATTACCAAACCAAACATAATAAGCATAGAGAACATTCCGCCACCAGCCGAAGCCCCATCGTTTGGGGGTGTTGCCATTAATAACACATTAGTTATAAAATTCATATTCATTCCTTAATTTTAATTTTAACAGATTACAAAAATATCAATAAATATATTAATTATCAACTTTATCTGTATTTAAATAATTTATTAAAAAACTCTTCTTCCAATTTTCATAGTTATCATTTAGGATTTGTCTTCTTGCTTCTTTCACCAACCATAAGTAAAACGCAATATTGTGCATACTTGCCAATTGAAGCCCAAGAATTTCTTCCGAAATAAATAAATGCCTCAGGTAAGCTAATGAGAAATTACGACTTGCGTAAGAATCAATATTTTCGTCTATTACTTTATCGGAAAATTTATACTTGGCATTGCGTAAGTTAATTTTACCTTTGCTAGTAAACAACTGCCCGTTTCTGGCATTTCTCGTTGGCATCACACAATCAAACATATCAATACCAAGTTCAATACAAGATAGAATATTATCAGGTGTACCAACTCCCATCAAATATCTGGGTTTATTTTTTGGCATTAAATCAGTCGAAAAATCGGTTAATTCATACATTATTTCTGTGGGTTCACCAACTGAAAGCCCTCCAATTGCATTCCCCTCAAAATCCATTTCTATCATTTCTTTTAAATAATCTTCTCGCAAATCTTTGTACATCCCACCTTGGGCAATACCGAACTGATATTGCTGATGTCCATAATGACAATGCGTATTCATAAAAGCTTCCCTCGAATCCTCAGCCCATTTGAGGGATAATTTAATTGAGTTTTTTGTATAATTATAATCCGATGGAAATGGTGCGCATTCATCAAGAACCATTATTATATCGGAACCTATTATTCTTTGAGTTACAACAACTGATTTTGGAGTAAAAAAATGTTTTGATCCATCTATATGAGATTTGAATTCTACTCCATTTTCTTTGATTTTTCTAATGTCATTCAATGAAAATACTTGATACCCCCCACTATCTGTAAGAATAGGTCTATCCCAATTCATAAATTTATGAAGCCCACCCATCTGGCCAATTACATCTTCGCCAGGACGTAAATACAAATGATAAGTATTGCCGAGTATTATATTTGCATCTAATTCAACTAATTCACGTTGTTCTAAGGCTTTTACAGTACCAGCTGTTCCAACGGGCATAAAGATGGGAGTTTCAATTATCCCATGAGCTGTTTTGATAATTCCAGCTCTTGCTTTACTAACTTTTGATACTTTCTGAAGATTAAATTCCAATGACATTATTCTATTTTTTTTAAATATTTATTTTTAAATTAACGTCGATATACTTCTAATATTTGTTAATTTAATTAAAGAGTTAGAATGAGCCTTGATGAAATTTTCTCAAAATTATGGGAGATTTATTCTAATAATAATCCTTCTGTAAAAAAAGTATCTGATATTTTCGAAAGTTTAGGTGAAGTTATTACAAACGACCACATTGCATTTCGCACTTTCGACAATGCGAAAGTTAATATAGATATACTAAGCAATGTTTTTTTAAAAAATGGATACCAATTTGTGCAATCCTATGATTTTCCTGAAAAGAAACTTTTTGCTAAACACTTCGAACATCAAAGCAACCACAAATTGCCAAGAATATTCATTAGCCAATTGATAACTAACGAATTTTCACCGTTTCTTAATAATACAGTTAATCAGATAATTTCAGAAATTGATAGTTTACAACTAGCTCAGGATAATTTGATTTTTTCTGGCAGACAATGGCAAAAACCATCTTATAAAATATACGAACAACTCCGATTAGAGTCTGAATACGCTGCCTGGCTTTATTATAATGGGTTTGTAGCAAATCACTTTACTGTAAGTGTAAATAATCTGAAAATATTTAATTCTATTGAAAAAGTAAACAATTTGATTATTGAGAATGGGTTTAAAATAAATACTTCAGGTGGCGCCATCAAAGGAAGTCCATCACAATTACTTGAACAGTCAAGTACTATGGCTGATAAGCTGTTAGGAGATTTTATTGAAGGGAAATATGAAATTAGAGGTTGCTATTATGAATTTGCTAAAAGATACATTGACGTTAAGGGAAATTTATATTCAGGTTTTATTGCAAAATCCGCTGATAAAATATTTGAGAGTACAAATCTAAAATAAATTAAATATCTCTAAATACCATTTCAAGAACTTTTAGGGCTGTTTCAAGAGAATAGCCCTTATTTTTCAAATATATCAATATTGAATTCTTTTGCTTTTCTAAACTTTTGTTACTTACCATTCTCAATTTTCTAAGGGTTGATTTAACAATCAATTCAAACTGTTCATCGCTAATTTCAATTTCATCAGTCAGCACTCTAATTATTGATTCTTGAATACCTTTTTTCCTTAACTCATTTATAATTCGAAGTTTTCCAAACCTCTTTATTTTTACCAAGTGCTCAATGAATTTATTAGCAAAATCAAAATCGTTTAACAAATTTAATTCTAGTAACTTTTTAACTGCATTATTAATTCCACTATCTGAAAATTTCTTTAGCCGTAATTTTTGTTTAAATTCTTTAATTGATCTTGGTCTTAATGATACAATTCTAATTCCATAACTTATTGCATCAATTGATTCTTGCTCGGACTCAAATTTTGATTTCATATCTTGGTCAAAGATTTTTCCTTTTGTCAGTCCATACTTTATAATCAAATCTATGTGCAATTTAATGTTTGTATCATCATTAAGGTCGATAATGCAAATGTTATTATATGAATTCTTTTTTATTTTAATAATTTCAAACAAAATCATGCTAATTAAAGTTTTGCGAAAAGCAAAATTAACCATTTATTATTACTTTTGTATATATGTTTTTAAATAATTTGGGTGTAATATGTTAAAGTTTACAAAAATCTTGTTATTAATTATTATTTTAGGGGTTTTGGTTAATTCCTGTGGGATTGACAAAGAAACAGAAGCCACTGGCTCGAAAGGGAAAATTGATTACAGCCTTAATCAATCTAATTTCGCTATTCGAAATTTTTCTGAAATTGATTTATATTCTACCAAAAGGGTAAGTGAATTCACTTTATCGCCAAAAGGAGACTGGATAGTTTACAGATTATCCACACCAAGCATTGCTATGAACAAACTGGTAAGTGATATTTATGCCGTAAAAGCTGAGGGTAGTGAGCAAATGCAAATTACTTCTGATTTAGCTTCAGATTACGGAGTACAATTTTCACCAGATGGCAAGCAAATAGCCTTTATTTCAACCAGAGATGAAACGCCACAAGTATTTATAATGGAATTTCCATCGGGCGCACCTCAGAAAGTTACTTCAATGGAAAACGGTATAAATTCATTCAATTGGTCTTCAGACGGTAAGTTTTTAGTAGTTAGCTCTGATGTAAAAATTGATTCAACTTTAGCCGAAAAGTATCCAAATTACTCAAAGGCAAATGTAAAAGTTTATGAGGAATTACCAATAAGGCATTGGGATGAGTGGACTGATGAGAATGCACAACACTTGTTTATCGTACCTGTCAATAATTCTACGATAAAAGCAAAAGATATTTTGGAAGGTGAAAGATTTGAATCACCGATGAAACCTTTTGGCGGACCTGAAGAATATGCTGTTTCTCCAGAATCTAATCAAATTGCATATTCATGCAAGAAAGTAAGTGATTATGTTACAAGTACTAATTCAGACGTTTATTTATATGATATAAACTCAGGAACTACAAAAAATATTTCAGAAGGAAACCCAGGTTACGATAAAAATCCACAATACTCACCAGATGGAAAATGGATTGCTTATCTTAGCCAAGCTCGTGCAGGTTTTGAATCAGACAGAATTAGATTGATGCTTTACAATAGAGAGAGCGGTGTAATCGACCAACTTTCCAAATCATTAGACCAATGGGTAGAAGAATTTGTTTGGTCACCAGATTCGAAATCAGTATATTTTATTGCTAACGATAGTGGTACTGTTCAATTATACACAATTGATTTGGCAGGCAACTGGAAAACCTTGACAGAGGGTGCTCATAAAATCTCTGGTCCACTTAGTATCAATAAAGATGGAAATACAATTATACTTGGTAAAGAGACATACACCACCCCAGTAGATATATATTCCTATAATTTATCTGCAAATTCCTTCACAAAACTGACAAAAGTAAATGATGATTTATACAAAAATATTAAACCAATTAAAATTGAGCAAAGATGGATTGCTAGCACAGATAAAAAAATGGTTCATACTTGGATTTTATATCCACCTGATTTCGATTCTACTAAGAAATATCCTATGATTACATATTTACAAGGTGGTCCACAAAGTCAGCTTAACCCTAATTTTCATTTCCGTTGGAATTTATATTGGATGGCTTCCAAGGGGTATATTGTTCTTGCTGCAAATCGTCGGGGAGTTCCTGGATTTGGACAAGCATGGAACGATGCTATTAGCTTGGATTGGGGTGGTATGCCAATGAATGATTATCTGGCTGTTACCGATGCATTCTCCAAAGAATCATTTGTTGACTTGAATGGTAGAGCTGCATTAGGAGCAAGTGCAGGTGGTTATGCTGCTTTTTGGTTGGCAGGTCACCATCAAAAAAGATTTAAAGCTTTCATTGCTCATTGTGGAGTTTTCGATATAGTTAGCAAGTATGGTTCAACCGAAGAATTATTTTTTCCAAATTGGGAATTTGGTGGACCATATTGGAATCCCAAAAATAGACTAAATTTCGAAAAAAATTCCCCTCACAATTATGTCCAAAACTGGGATACTCCAATCATGATTTCCACTGGAATGAACGATTTCAGAGTTCCTTATACACAGAGTATTGAAGCATTTACAGCGGCAAGAGCACAGGGTATTCCTGCTGAAATTGTAATTTTCCCGGAAGAAACACATTTTATCTCCAAACCACAAGAGTTCTTAATTTGGTCTTCAGAATTTATGAAGTTCCTTGATAGATATTGTAAAACAACTAAATAATAAATTGTGATTAAAAGTACTACAAACTCTCCATTTACTAAAAATGGAGAGTTTTTTTTGAAATACCAATGATGCTCAGTAAGGTACTTTAATTTTTATAATAGATGTTAAATTGTGTAATTTCCAATTATTGAGGTAAATTAAACCCCACTTTTCACTAAAATCTTACATAATTAGTCCAAATTTGATATTAGTGCAACAGAACAACAAATGCAAAAATAATTCTACCAAATATGCAAAGCAAACTCAAACTTTTTAATCTTAA
>CAYUZZ010000078.1:0-8473 GCA_964449505.1 uncultured Hyphomicrobiales bacterium
GGAGATTTGCAAGGGAGCAGAGAAAAAAATATAATGAGCTTGTGCTGATAGTTGTCCACCTTGGTGGGGGAATAACCGTAGGATTACATAAATACGGCAAAGTGATTGATGTAAATAATGGTTTGGACGGCGATGGTCCATTCTCTCCCGAAAGAACAGGTAGCCTGCCATCGGGGGCTTTGGCTAAATTATGTTTTTCGGGGAAATTTCAGCTTCATCAGGTAAAAAAGATGATAACTGGTGGCGGTGGTATTGTAGCCTATTTGGGTACTAATAATGCTTCGGATGTTGAGAAACTAATTGCCGAAGGTAACGAAAAGGCACGAGTGATATACGAAGCTATGATTTATCAAATTTCAAAAGAAATTGGTGCTGTTTCTACGGCTGTATGCGGTAAAGTAGATGCGATTTTGATTACCGGTGGAATTGCTCATTCCAATATTGTTACCGATGGTATCAGAAATAGGGTAGAATTTATTGCTCCTGTAAAAATATATCCTGGTGAAGACGAACTTCAAGCTCTTGCCGAAGGTGTATTTTTTGCAAAGAAAGGCGAAATTGAAATAAAGGAATACGTTTAAATTTACTTTGTAATACAAATCAAAAATCTTATTGGTTTGTTGAAAATTAAGTTTGTTATTTTATCAAATATTCTCCATAGGTCAAAAGGCATCCAGCCAAGTAATATATGTGTTCTGAGTCTTCCAAGATATTTATTGCCAAATACGAGCGTTTGGTAATGTTTATCTTTTGGGATAATCAATTTTATGTTTTCAAGATTGAAAGTGTGTAAATGTGCATGCTTGGGTGTTGGTTTGTTGCAGTGTACACATAGCTGATATTCTATTTTTTCGTTGTATGGTGTTGTTATAATTAATTTTCCATCAGGTTTCAATAATAATAGTAAGTTCTGAATAAATAAAGCCGGATTGGCAAGGTGTTCGATAATTTCTGATGCAATTATTGTGTCGAATGATTCTGGTTTGAATGGTAAATTGAATACGTCGGCAACAACTGCTGCATGATTTTTGTTGCTATATCTTCTAAGAGCCTCGCTTGTATTTTTGATGGAAATATCCACTGACACAACTTTACTATCAGTAGAATACTTTTTGGCAACCCAAGCAGAACCACATCCTACATCGAGAATAATTTGGGAAGTAGATGACACATACTTTGCAATTGCCTGATGAATTCTGCGGAATTCGTCATTAGTGGCTTCGCATTCGTAGGGTTGAAAATAGTCGTAAGTGTCGGCATCGCGTTGGTAATGCTCAATATAATCAAATTTGGTATCCATATTTTTATGGAGCTGGTCTTCAGAGCTTATCAGATTATCCTTATAAAGAATAACCGGGACTCCTTCCACAATATCAAAATCCTTGCTGTTAGCACTCAGGACACTCCCATTAATCACAAAGGGCTTACCACTTACTGGTTCTTGCAGCAAATTAAGCAGAAATTTTTTTAATTGGGGCATTAAGATAATTTATTCTATTTATTATATAATAATTTTAAATTAATTTCATTGAAAAGTTCAGAGTAATACAATGCCTGATTTCTCGAAGATTCAGCAAAATTTTCGGAGCAATCTTTGTAAATAATATCCCTAGAAACGTTGATTAGTATATTTCTTCGTTTGTTAGCTGAAAGCACTTTTTCAACATCACCGCCCTGAGTCCCAATTCCTGGTACCAAAAGATAATTAAATGGGGCTTCTGCTCTTATTTTCTCTATATCTTTGGGATGAGTAGCGCCCACTACAAAACCTATTTGCAAATCACCACCAGCATCTTTAAATTTTTGTATAACTCTCATATAGAGTGGTTGTCCATCGCAGTTTAATCTTTGAAATTCATCGGAACTTGGATTCGATGTAAGGGCAAGAATAAATACCATTTTATCTTTGTAATCGAGGAATGGTGTTACAGAATCGGAGCCGATGTAAGGGCTAAGAGTTACTGAATCGAAGCACATTTCATTAAAAATTGATGCAGCATAAGCTCGTGAAGTATTTCCGATGTCTGTTCTTTTGGCGTCAGCAATAGTATAAATATCCTTGGGTATGTATTTGAGAGTTTTCTGCATAATTTGAATACCTTGCCAGCCATATTGTTCATAAAAGGCAAAATTTATTTTATAGGCGGAAGTTACATCTTTTGTAGCATCAATTATAGAACAATTAAAATTGAAAATACCTTCCAAATCATCTTGAAGGTATGTAGGTAATTTGTTAAGTTGGGTATCGAGTCCAATACAAAGTATCGAATTATTTTTGGACTGAATAAATTCTAATTTTTCTAAAGAGTTCATTAATTTAAAATTCCTTTAAATTGTGTATATCTTTGACTAAAAATATTTGATTCGCTTGGAGCAGCAATATTTGCGTCATTTATTAATTTATCGAGGGCATCGATTCTTTTTTGGTCGAGTGGATGTGTGGAAAACAATTCCTTAAACACAGAGTTTTCCGATTGGTCTTTAATCTTTTCAAAAAAGAACTTACCGCCACCCGGGTACCAAATTGTAGAGCGAAGATATTTGAAGGAATATTCGTCTGCTTGATATTCGTCTTCCCTGCTATTGTACATAAGGGATAATCCAGTGAATAAGTTAGCGGCAATTGATTCGACTGTTCCCGGACTCTGCCCCAATACCAAACTAAGAAGTACTTGCAATCCATAAGCCTTGGTCATACGATTGGTAGCATGTCTGCGTTCAGCATGGGCTATTTCGTGGGCAAGCACTGCAGCCAAACTTGCTTCATTATCAAGATATTTGAGTAAACCTTTATATACATAAACATATCCGCCAGGCGTTGCAAAAGCGTTGATAGTTTCGGTATTAATTATCATTACTTTATATACGAATTGATTCCTGTATTTAATGTCAGGAGATTGGATGATTTGGTCAACCATACCCTGTACATATTGCAATGCTTGGCTATTATTATAAGGAGGATATTCCTGCTGATTAGCTTTTATTTCCTGGTCCAATTGAGTACCCAGTTGAATGTCGTCGCTTATACTAAACAAGTTGATATCGCCAATGCTTGTGCCATCACTACAAGAACTGAACGAAGCAAATGATCCAATTGCAAATAGCAGAGATATTAAGAAAGTTCTCAATTGAAATTTATACATATTTTACCTACGTGTATCGATACAGCAAATATAATAAAAAAAATGCAGAATAAATTTTTAAAAATCAAAATTTTCGGGATAACTAATTTTCTCAAGAATTAAACCCTTAGCAGAAATAAGTGGAGAATTTAACGAACGGTCTTTTTTGGTCAAAGATTGTTCTATCTCAGGGAGGGTTCTTTTGCCTCGTGCCACATCAATCATCGCTCCAAGTATTGAACGGACCATACCGTAAAGGAAATGGTTTGATTTGATACTGTAAACGAAAGTATTACTATCTATAATATCCCAACGACTTGTCATCACGTGGCATACGGGATTATTACTGTCTGGATTAAGCTTGGAAAATGTAGTGAAATCCTGAGTATTTCTAAATATTTTGGCACTGTCCCAAAGTAAGTCAAGGTCAAGTTTATATTTGATAAATGTTGAGAATCTATTGTTGAAAACATTTTCTTTAGTATTGATAGAATAGGAATATTCCCTCGCAATTGCATCGAATCGGGCATGAAAATCACGATCGAACATCTTTGTTTCTACTATTCTAATATCGTATGGTAATTTGGAATTAATTGCAAGACTTAATTTGTTTGGTGGAATTCTAATAGGATTTTCCAAGTTGAATGAGGCCACTTGAGCGCGAGCATGAACACCTGTATCGGTTCTCCCGGCACCTATTGCTTTAACTTTATTGCCAATAACTGTGGATACTGCTAACTCTAATCTTTGCTGAATACTGATAGCGTTATTTTGTATTTGCCAACCTGAATAATTGGTACCATCGTATTGTATTTTTAATCCTAAAACCATTTGAAATTTTAATAAATAAAATTGCAAAAATGTATATATTTAATTTTAAAATTAAGTAATTTTTTAATAATTAAATAATTATAATGAAATTTGTTGGGATAGAAAGTAAAATTAATTTAAAGTTAGGATTCGACCAGATGATTCTCCTTAGCGATTCTGAGCTCGTAATTAATATAGCTTTATTTGCAATGGACTTAAAAATCACACAATACAGTAATAATTTAACAAGTAAAGAAATAATATTTTTCCAAGAAGAGTTTTCCGATAAAATGTTTTGGCATATCAAAGCAATGAAAATAATAGGAATGGTATCTCCATTTATTCTTACTTTATCATTACAAATTATGTTAATAGATTACAATTATATGCAATATTTATGCTATTCAATCATTTTTATACCGTAGTTAGCTGATTAATTATTAAATAAAAAAATTAATAGTTTTTAATTTTAGAATTAAGTAACTTGAATATATTGGTACAAAATGTCAAATCAACTAAAAGATGCAGAAGTATGGGTTGAACGGGGTGACGAATTTGTAAAGCAAAACGAAACCGAGAAGGCTATCGAATGCTTTACCAGAGCAATCAATCTAAACCCCAGAATGGCTCATGCCTTCTTTAAAAGAGGTAATGTATTTTTCAATGCCAATATGATGCGAGAGGCACTGTCGGATTATAATAATGCCATAGTTCTGAACGAGGGATTTTCATTTGCATACTTCAAAAGGGGAAATGTTTATTTTAATCTGAAATACTACAATCAGGCAGTGGAAGATTACAATACAGCCATTGCCATGAATCCTGACTTTTCGTTTGCCTATTTCAAAAGAGGAATGAGTTGGATGATGCAGAAGAAATACGAAGAAGCGCTTGAGGATTTTGAGAAGACTATTGAACTGAATCCAACATATATGCCGGCGCACCTAAGCAAAGGTAATATTAAATTTGAAAGAAAACAATTTGACGATGCAATCAGAGATTATTCCCGGTCACTGGAATTGGACAGCAGGCAGGAGAAAACTTTGATAACCAGGGGGCTGGCTTTAATCCAAGTCAATAAGTTCAAAAATGCAATTAGCGATTTTACGGCTGCCATCAAATTAAATGAAAAGTCCTATTTAGCCCATAATTATCGTGGACTTACATATAATCGGCTCAAAGAATATGCCAAAGCAATAGAAGATTTCAACAATGTTATTAAATACAATCCTGACTTTGCCGATGCATATAATAACAGAGGGTTAACTCATTTTGTAATGAAAAGCTACCTGCAAGCGGTGGAAGATTATACTAAAGGATTAAAGATTAACCCTAATTCGGCTGTTTTATATTTCAATAGGGGGAATGCTTTTTATTATTTAAAAAAAGTTACAGATGCTATCATAGACTTCGATAAAGCTATTGAATTAGATCCAAAAGTGGCTGCATTCTATTCCTCACGAGGTAATTGCAAGATTTTTATTAACCAAACTAAAGAGGGAATTAAAGATTTCAGCAAGGCAATTTCCATTAACCCGAAAATGCATAATGCATATATATCCCGCGGAAATGCCTTTGCTAAAATGAAATATAACCACAAAGCACTCGAGGATTTTACGCTTGCAATTGAACTTAAACCTGACTCTCATGTGGCTTTTTTAAATCGTGGATTGGCATTCAAAGCTGAGGGTAAGATGGATAAAGCTGCAAAAGATTTGAATGAATTTCTCAAATTAGTAAACCCCGATTCACGGTCAGCAATACAAGTTAGAAATTGGCTGGCAAAGATGAATAGGTAATTATTCGATTTTATTTATAGCAATACCTCACTAATTTTTTTTAAATTTTTAAATAATTTTGGAGTATGCACTCTAATGATTTCAACATTATTCTTTAATAATAAGGAATGAATCAATAAAGTTGGAATATCTCGTTCTGAAGCAACATCAATTCCTAACATTTTACCTATAAATGATTTTCTGGAAATACCAAGCACAATAGGTACCTTCAAATTATCAAAATATGCAAGGTTTTTTAATATTTTTATATTATGCTCGTAGCTTTTACCAAATCCAATTCCAGGATCTGTATAAATTTGCTTAACGCCATATTTTTTTAACATTTCAATTTGGTTGTTCAGGAACTGATATACTTCAGATAGAATATCATTATAAAATGGATTATTCTGCATAGAACGGGGTTTACCCTTAATATGCATTAAAATATATGCAAGATTATAATTACAAGCAATCTCTGCCAATCTAACATCAAACTGCAAACCCGATATATCGTTAATCATATTTATACCTGCGGCAGCGGCATATTTTGCAACTTCATATTTTGTTGTATCAATTGACAAAAATATATTTTTGTCATATTTCCTTATGTTTTCGATTAAGGGCAGGGTTCTTTTAATTTCCACATCAATACTAACCGATTCGGCACCAGGTCTGGTGCTTTCGCCCCCAATATCGATTATATCGGCACCATCATCAATTAATTGAAAAGCACGGTCTAAAGCTCTTTCTGAATCAACATATTTACCACCGTCCGAGAATGAATCAGGGGTAGTGTTAAGAATAGCCATTATTTTTGGAAATATTGAGTTCATAAATTAAAAAAGAGGCTTAATATATCCATCATTTTTAATGATTTGAGTAATTGTTTCCTGCTGATGTATCATTGGCGATAATCTTTTGAGATGCCTTAGTAAATAAACTAAACGCTGATTTTCATTTCTCATTTCTAATATGGCTTGCTTTTGTTCGGGGGCTAAGCCAGATTTCTGGGAAATAAAAAAAGAAGGAATTTGGGATTTTAAGGTATCGATGTTTATTTTTTCAATTTTAACGCTTTTAATTTTGACGGATAATTCGTTGAACAATTCCACACAATCATAAAGTGTTTTTAAATCGAAATTATGGTCATCATCATCGAAATATTCCACTTCGGCAGTGTAATAGGGTTTCTTACCTTCTTTCATATTCAAAATACGATATCTTTTCTGTCCAGCAGCAAGTATGTCCATTCTGCCATCTGGATACAATTTAAATATATCAGAAACAATAGCAGAGCATCCAATATGATTCATGCCTTTGCTATTTAAAAAATTGATGCCAAAGGGACTTTTTTCTTTGTTGCATTCGTTAATAAGAGTTTTGTATCTATCCTCAAAAATATGAAGTGGATAGGCACTTTCTGGAAACATAACAATACTTAATGGAAACAAAGGTAATTCGGACATTCTTTACATCTCGTTATAATTAATTAGTAAATTAAAATCTTTACTACCGCATTTTCTACGGTTAAATATTCAACACTATTATTTATTCAATAGCTTATGACGCCATGAGAATTGAAAAATTTTGTGAATGAGATATGCTTATTTTACATCCGAAAGAACTTTAGAGAAAATACTTACCAAAGAAATCATTTTGGAATAATTCATTCTCTTGGGTCCAATTATACCAATAGAACCACTTGCAGAGCCACTTTTGAAAGAAGAGCGAATCAAGCTATAATCATCAAGAATATCTAATTCCAATTCACTCCCAATTAGCACATTCATAGTGTCAAGGTCATCAATTTTTTCGAGTACGTGTACTATGACGTCCTCATTTTCTACCAATTCAATAATTGTTCTAACTCTCTTCAAGTCTTCAAATTCTGGATAATAAAGTAAATTTTTGGTACCTGTTATCATTAATCGTTGGTTCATTGGCTGGGCTTCGAATATTTTTGAGACAGAATCCGTAAATAATCTAATTAATGGAGTATCTACAAAGTCCGAATCACTTAGTAATTTGTAAAAATTATCCTTTATAAATGATAATGGTTTACCGCTTACTTTTTCATTAATTATCTGAGTTATAGTCTGAAGTTCGTTATTCTGTAATTCAAAATTAATTTCCAAAGTTACTGTTTTAATAAAATCAGATTCAAGTTCTAAAATGACTAAGATTTTATTCGAACTTAATTCTACAATGTCAATTTTCCTGATTAAATAATCTTTGAAAGATGGCAACTCAATAATACTCAGATACTTAGATAATGCACCCAATAATTTAGAGGCGTTCTGGTAGGCAAATTCCTGTGGCGCTTTTAACAAGTTATTTTGGATTGATGCAATTTCTGATTTATCTAATTTTGGAATTTTTGATAAATTATTTACATAAAATCTGTAACCTTTATCAGTGGGCACTCTGCCAGCTGATGTATGAGGATGACTAATAAAGTGCATATCCTCCAAATCGGACATAATGTTTCGTAGAGTGGCGGGTGATAAATTCATTTCACCCTGTATAATTTTCGATAAGAATCTTGAACCAACGGGGTTACCATTCAAAATATAAATATGTACAATTCTTTGCAGAATTTCTCTTTCTCGCTCGGTCAGTTCTCTATCGGATATATTATGCTTCATATATTGCAAACATACAACATTTATATTATAAATTCTTAAAAATGTGATAATTATGATATAAAAAAGATGGGCTGCCTATCAGGCAGCCCATCATAGAAATTATAACAGTAGATTTACT
>CAYUZZ010000079.1:0-6655 GCA_964449505.1 uncultured Hyphomicrobiales bacterium
AATATATTAATACTTGGCTCCAGTGGTAAATTACCAAATATGGTGGACGAGATTATTTCATACCTTAGTGCTACCATTAACATTAGAATAATATCTGAATATGACAGCGATAGAGAATTGATTATCAGTTATTTCCAGTCTAAATTTAACCATGGATATATCGATAAATTTGAAATCATTTCCCAACAATCCTTTTCTGCAGGTTCTGCTTTTATCGAGTTTTTAAATGGAGATATTGAGGATAAAGAAATATTAGACAACGAAGTATCCAATGCTGAAAGTATCATTTTACTTAGTTATTATGGGCATATCGAAGAAATTCAGAATGCAGATTCAGTAACTTTGGTTGCACTAATTCACTTGCGGAATATTTTGCAGAAGGTAAATAAGAATACACCGATAGTGGCAGAATTGATTGATAATACAAACAGAGAACTTGCAAATAATCCTAAGGTAAGTGATTTTATCGTAAGCTCTAACATTACAAGCCCAATAATTTCTCAGATTGCAGAGAATAAGAAATTATACGAAATATTCAAAGTTTTACTAAGTTCTGATGGCGGAGAATTTTATATGAGAAGGGTAAGCGAATACCTGCAGATAGATAGTGCAATTAGTTTTGCAACGGTTTTAGAATCCGCTATTGCCCGGAAAGAAACTGCCATTGGTGTTCTAATTTTCAATGAAAATAATCAACCGGAGTTTGTGTTAAATCCGTCAAAGGATAAAATTTTTACATTTGGCGAAAAAGATAAATTAATAGTAATAGCTGAAGAAATTTAAAAATTAATCAAATAAAAATATTAGTGTAACGAATTTATTATTTAATTGTTATTATAGTAAATTAGTTATGCAAATGAAATATATATTATTATTTTTTGCCTTGTTTTTAACTTTGGCAGCCTCTCCGGCTGTATATTCCCAATTGGAATATTCTAATTGGTATTTTGGTAAGCAGGCTGGCATAACATTCAAAACACAAACTGGCGACCCAATGGAATTTCCAGGCAATACAATCCAACAATACGAAGGTTGTGCATCATTATCAGATTTTGCAGGCAATATGATTTTATATACCAATGGTGTGATAGTTGTCAATGGTCAGAATCAAGTACTAAACCAAAGTGGAATTTATATGAAAGGACACCAGTCCTCAACCCAATCTGCTATAATAATCAAAAAACCTGGTGCCCACGACATTTATTATATCTTCACTGCAGATGCTGCAGAATATTTGGACCCTCCCAACGAGGGTATAAATTATACCATAGTTGATATGGGTTTGAATGGCGGTAAAGGGGCTATAACTGATTTAAACATACCCTTGCTGGGCAAAGCATCAGAAAAATTAACAGCCACACCACACGCAAATGGTAAAGATATTTGGATAGTTGCACGTGGATTTCAAAATAATAATTTCTATGCTTGGTTGCTATCCGATACAGGCATCATTGATACTGTGATTACACCCATCGGTTATACTGTTTCCTCTAATATAGAATCTATTGGATACCTCAGATTCTCACCCAAAGGTAACAAAGCGGCAATTGTTTATCAAGACCGCGATTTTTTTGAATTATACAGATTCGATAATATTAGCGGAACATTTAGTGATTTGTTACAAATTCCTGTCAAAAATTACTACAATTTATATGGTGTTGAGTTTTCTCCTAATGGCAATTATCTTTATATATCTAATAGTCGCACTTTTCAGGACTATTATACGGTCTTTCAGTTTGATGTTAGTAGCCATGACCCAAGCACTATAAGCAATTCTAAATATGTTGTGGCAAATGATAATGGAAATGTTGGTGCATTGCAGAGAGCTCCAGACAATAAAATTTATATGGCAGTCCTTAATGAAAGTTATTTGATTGGCATAAGCAATCCAAATATTAAATGTCCCTCTTGTGGTTTTGGACAATCTTCGGTTACTTTGGGTGATAGTCTTTCATATATGGGTTTACCACAATCGTTTCCAAAATTTGATTATATGAAAACCATTTATGCATGCGAATTCCAACCTGTAACCTTAGATCCAGAAGATTTTTTATTCGATACTTCTAAATATATAAACAGTTATGAATGGAAAGGTCCCAACGCATGGAGCTCTGGCACTCCACGACCTACCCTACCGATGGTAATAAGAAGTGATTCGGGGAATTATACCCTTACCATCAATTATACAATTAATGGAGAAGTGATAACAGTAACCTTTACAAATAAATTAGTTGTGATTCCAAAAAATGAATTCAATATTGTAGGACCTGCAATTTTATGCGAAGGCGATGAGGTATCAATTGTGCCTGATACTGCAAACCCACTTTTCAGGTACAGATGGTCAACAGGTTCTACCAGCCGCAGACTGTCCGTAAATAAACCCGGAACTTATAAATTATATATAACTTCAATTAATGGCTGTTTAGATAGTGCTGAAATTACTATTGCTGGAGTACCAAAGCCAAATGCCCAGATTGAGGGGAGTAGATTAATTTGCAATAATCAACCCGTTACTCTCGAATCGGTGGAGCAATCTGATACTTTAATATACCTTTGGTCAACTGGAAGCACTAATAAATCTATTACAGTGGTTGACACTGGTACATACTGGCTTACTATTTCAAACAGTTATGGCTGTCGTGATTCTGCATCAATTAAAATTGTAAGAATTGATTCATTGAAAGTCAAAATTGGAGGAGATTCAGTGATTTGTGCTCCTAATGCTGCACTTATTTATTCTATAATTACTCCCTATGATTCAACACTCAATTATGAATATTTGTGGTCTTCAGGGCAAACTGACTCTTTGATTTTAATAAACAAACCGGGTAAAATTAAGTTAACTGTAACAATCGAAGGGAATTGTGTATATACAGATGAAATTACTTTAAAGAAAATTGATGCTCCAATTGTTGGGTTGAATTACAAGGATACAGTGAATTTATGTATTGGAGATAAAGTTATTCTTGAAGCCATCAATCCAGATAGTAATTTATTGTATATTTGGAATGATAGCACCCAAGCAACCTATTTGGAAGTTACTTATGGTGGACTATATACTCTTAAAGCCTTTAATGCGGCTGGTTGCTATGGTATTGCAAAGGTTTATGTTAAAATACTGTCCGTCCCTAATGCTAAAATTGTTGAAAGATTATTCTCGAAAGATTGTTTGACAGACTCAATCGCACTATCAGCTTATCCCAAAGGAAATAATTATAAATACCAATGGTCTAATGGTGAGCTTACTGATAGCATAATTGTTAAGAAGTCAGGATATTATAGTGTAATGATATTTGATGAGAATAATTGCAGTAAGTCTATCGGAATTAATGTTGAACTTGGCTCCGGACTAAAGGTTGCCATATCAGGGAATAAATTAATTTGCGAGGGTGATTCTTTGGTGTTAACAGCCAACCCAAATATGATTGAAGATGTTTCTAATTTCAAATTCCAATGGTCAACAGGCGATACAACCAAGTCGATTATTGTAAGAAAAACAGATAGGTACTGGGTATTTGTGAGACATACTGGTGGCTGTACAGACTCAGATTCCGTTGATGTAAATGTGTTGGAATATCCTATAAGCAAACTTAATTTGAGTGGAGAATTTAATTTTTGCAGGGATACAATTATTACTTTGCAAGCCCTTGAAATTAACCCTAATTTCAATTACTTTTGGGCTGATGGATTCAATAAACCTATCAGAGAGATTAGCAAATCTGGTACATACAAAATTTATGTAAGTAATAAGAATTTATGCTTTGATAGCAGTGAAGTTACATTTAACTTTTTGAATTTTCCACAACTAAACATTATAAGCGACAAAGAGCCTACTTTATGCACTGGTGATGAAATTGTATTATCGGTAAGTGGTGGAGAAAACTTAAAATTCCAATGGTCCAATGGCGGTGTAGATTCTCTAATTACTGTTTATCAACCTGGTTATTACTACCTGTTATATTCTAACGATTATGGCTGCAAAGATAGTATAGGATTTACTGTGAATGGTGGAACCGTAAAGGGCTTTGAAATCCTTACTGATAAATCTGAACTGTGCAATGGTGAAATTGCTACTTTGAGCACATCCGAAGATTTTGTCGCTTATCTTTGGTCAAATGGGGAAACTACTAAATCTATATCTGTAAACGATAGCGGTGATTATTATGTACAGGTTTGGGACGAAAATGGGTGTACTTCTTCTGCTGGCATTAAAATTATTAAGTTGAACTCCGAAATATCATTCGAAATTATATCCGACACAAATTTTGCTGATTGTCAGCCAAATTACAGCAATAGCATTATAATCAGGAACACATCCGGTTTTGAATATTTTATTTCCGATGTTTTAATTTCAGGTAATTACGAGTTAATTAATAAACAGGATTTAATTGGAACATTTGGTGTTGATGAAGAGAAAATCTTATTATTTAGAATTATTAACCAAAAAATTGGTTTAGAAAATTACAAAGCTACCCTAATAATAGAAAAACCTTGCCCCAACCAATTTGAATTTTCTTTTAACTACACATTCCATGCCCAAACTTCTCTCAAAATAGATACCAATACTTTCGAAGCTGGTTCCGAAGCATGTATTTCAATATATTATTTTCTTGATTGCCCAGTGGACTATTTGTTGAATTCTGGCTTTACCCTAACAATCGATATACCTGCTGATTATTTTTATCCGGAGAATATTAACATCGGGAGTATAATTAACAAGGAATTTATAAATAATTATTGGCGTTTAACAATAGAAGTTGTGGATTTTTCAAGCCAGGAGTTAGATTCTCTGTTGCTGAGAATTTGTGGAAAAGTTTTAATTGGTAGTAATACCAAAGAACAAATCAAAATTGTTGATATGAAATGGACCAATTCGAACATTAATGTTAAATCCGAAAATGGTATCATTGCAACAGCCGCTTGTGCAATTGGTATTAGGGCAATAAAATACTTCAAACCTACATCGCTAAATATATCACCCAATCCAGTAAAAGATGGCTTCGAAATATTAATTGAGACTGCTTCAGTTGGTGACCACAAACTAAACATTTATACTTCATCTGGAGAACTTGTAAAAGAAATTAACCTAAATCATTTAGAAAAATCCACTTATATTCATAAAATTTTGTTAAATTCGCAAGACTTTAATCAGGGATTTTACTTTGCAATGTTAGAATCCCCGTGGGGTATAATTAATTCAATGAGTTTTATAATTGTAAAGTAAAGGATGAAGCGACTTAATTGGCTTATATTTTTTCTTTCTGTTAATTTTTTATTTTCGCAGAACGAATACAATAACTGGTATTTTGGATATAATGCCGGTATATCGTTTAATACCAAATCTGGTGACCCAATAGCAATCGACAGCTCTTTGATATACACTCTCGAAGGCTCGTCAGCTATCTCTGATACATCTGGTAATATGTTATTCTATACCGATGGTACCTTGCTGTGGGACCATTTTCACAAGGAAATCCTGAAAGATACACTTCTTGCTGGACATACTTCGTCAACCCAAAGTTCTTTAATTATCAATAAACCAGCATCTAACAATACTTTTTATATTTTTAATGCAGATGCAGGCGAATATTACAACGAAACTGACTCAACTAAACATATAAACCGAGGTCTAAACTATTCAATACTCGAAGTAATGAATAATTCAATCCAAATTAGAAAATTAAATTTGCCAATAATTAAGCCAGTAAGCGAAAAACTTACTGCTGTGGAGCACTCTAATGGATTAGATATTTGGGTAATTGCACATGGATTCAACAACAATACTTTTTATAAAATATTGCTCAGTATCAATGGTATCAACTCTATTCAATCGCAATCTATTGGCACAGTAATCGGGCCTAATTGGGAGAAATCAATTGGATATATGAAAGTTTCGCCAAATGGCAGATATTTAGCCTATGTTTCCGAAGGAAATGATTATATAGAAATTTTCGAATTTGATAATAAAACGGGAGAATTATCGAATCCCTTGATAATTCCAACACCCGGAAGATATTTTAATTACAGTCTTGAATTTTCGTCGAATGCTCATTACTTATTTGTTTCAGAATATAAAAATAAAACCATCCATAGATTTAATATTTCTATATATGATGAAATGCTAATAAGAAAATCAGAAGAATTAATACTTACTGATGAAGAATCTCCATTCATTGGAGCCTTGCAGATTGGACCGAATAGTAAAATTTACTTTACAAGATTCAAGAACAAATACCTCGGTTCCATCGAAAATCCTGATTCGACAAATTGCTTGCCCATACTTAATAGTGTTTATCTGGGAAACGAAACCGATGGATATTGTTCCTATGGTTTGCCAAATATGTTGCAATCGAAATTCAAATTTCAAGCTAAAATAATGGATACCGTCGTCTGTGAGAATACGGAATTGTTGATAACACCCGTAATCAACGCCAAATTTGATGATATGAAATTTCAATGGAAATCAAGAACAGGAATTGTTTCTGATAATTTTGAATTATATTTTGAAAACATAAAAAAATCAGATGAAGGAATTTATTATTTCACAGCCAAATATCGTGATTATTTGATTTTCGATAGCATATTTATCAAAGTAAATACATTGCCAATCGCCGAAATAGAAGGGCAGAATTATATTTGTGGAGCTAACCCAATA
>CAYUZZ010000079.1:6665-8412 GCA_964449505.1 uncultured Hyphomicrobiales bacterium
TAATTTTAAAGTCAAAATATACTAATGACGATTATTTCTATAAATGGAATAATGGTACGGAAAGTCCTGCAATAGAAGTTGTAGAATCAGGACTTTATATACTTCAAGTTAGCAATCATAGTCTATGTACCACTTTCGATACAATACAAGTAAAAGGTGCTCTTATAAATGGTGGATTTGATAAAAACGAAGTTGTAATGGATAATATATGTCTTGAAGAAAACAATATAATTCCAATATGCTATAGGAATTATGGCAACAAAGAAATCATTATTAATGACATCAAAATTAAAAATCATTCTGACGAAATATCAATATATAATTCTGTAAGTAATTTGGTACTTCTTGGTGGTGATTCTGTATGTTTCGACTTGTCAGTTTTCTCACAAATACCTGCATCAAAAACGGATACACTTATATTGACTGTAAGCAATAATGAATGTGAAATGGATTTTTTCTTGCCCATTAAATCAACATTTACTTTGAACACAACAATTATAATTGATGATTACAATGCAACACCAAATGAACGCTTGTGCATAACATTACCAATACTTACAAATTGTAAAATAAGCACAGATTTTTCAGATTTAATTACAGCACAAATAACTTATGATAATGAATATATATTAATAGATTCTATAAATAGTGCTAAAATTATTACAGATAAAATTATAGATGGTAGAAGAATTTTAAACATTTTAAGTGATGAAATTAAATTTAGCAATTTTAATAACTCATTCAGTATCTGCGGTACAGTCCTGGTTGGAGGTAGCCACAAAACCCCTATAGAAATTGACAGCGTAAAATGGCAAAATCCTCTTATTAAGACCGAAACATCAAATGGCTCGCTTACAATTAATTCATGTGTCATTAACCTAAGACCTATCAAATTATACAACCCCACTTCGATAAATGTAACTCAAATAAATGAAAATCAAGTAAAAATATTGACAAAATCAGAGATAACAGGATTGCACGAGATTTATGTTTATAACTTGAAGAATCAATTACTTGACAAATACTCCTATTATCGTAACCCAAACTCTCCATTTATTGAAGATAAACTTCTTCCTATCAACCTTTACCCAAATGGTTCATACTACTTTTTATTAAAAAATTCAAAAGAATTTAAATATTTTAATCTAATAATTTTGAAATAATAAAAAAATACCTTAATTTAGGGGGTAATAGAAGTAACAATTGTTAACAATATTATGGGAAATTGAGTTAAAATAATGTTACGAAAATATTTTAAAATTAATCCATAGTGAGGATTTTATGTCGTTGTTGCATCAAAAATTATCAGAAGTATTGCCACCACAAATTGAACAAATCAAAGAATTTGTAAAAAATTATGGCGACAAAGTGGTTAGCGAAGTTAATATTAAACAAGTATTTGGAGGAATGAGAGGTGTAAAATCTCTTATTTGCGATACATCAGAAGTACCCCCAGATAAAGGTCTTATTATACGTGGAATTGAATTGAAGAATTTGACTGACAAAACACCAGAAGAAATTCTATGGTTATTACTAACAAGTGAATTGCCAACTCCTGCAGAATTAGCAGACCTGAAGAATGAAATGAACAAGCGTAGTGAAGTTCCACAATATGTATGGAACGTAATCGACGCAATGCCAGCAGATTCACATCCAATGGCTATGTTTAGTACCGCCGTACTTGTTATGCAAAGAGAATCGGTTTTTGCAAAACGTTACGAAGAAGGAATGCAAAAATCAGAATATT
>CAYUZZ010000080.1:0-8370 GCA_964449505.1 uncultured Hyphomicrobiales bacterium
CTGGATAAGCCTTTGCATTTTGAGCACGCCCGTTTAATTGCCGAGGGGGTTGAATTGGAAGATGAAGTTACCGGACCTGCCGAGTTGATATTACATCCCGAAGATAAGGCAAAAATTATCATGAAAATTACTGAAGGAAAAAATCGCGAAATTAGAAGATTATTCGAGCATTTTGGCTATGAAGTAAAGCAGTTGGCTCGAAAATACTTTGCCAATATAACCGTTGGAGGAATGAAAATTGGGGAATATCGCCACCTGACAAGGTCGGAAGTACGTGACCTGAAAAAAATCGTCAATTTAATATAAATCTATTATTTATTATAACTTTTATTTACTTTTGCTTTTAAACTATAATGAGAATTCCAATGTATAGATATTTTTCTTATGTATTATTTTTATTTGCTGCGGTCATAACTATTTCTGCTCAAGATGACGGTTTACAGAAATCATCTTCCAAGCCTCAGTTCAATCGTTTGGAATATAATGTTATAGATAAATCCATCGTCAAATCTATCGATAAATTTTTCAATCAATTAATAAAGAAAAATGTACGTGAGGGATTTGATGGTATTCTTAACAATAGCGTTATATCTTTGAAAAGAGAAGAAGTGGATAATTTGAAGAAACAGACCGAGCGTTCAATAGATATTTACGGGGATATACTGTCTTTTGAATTCGTTTCTGCCGAGCAAGTTACCGAATCTTATATTCGTCTGCGATATTTGGCACTCCATTCTAGTTATCCAATGAGATGGATTTTCACTTATTATCGTTCACCGGACAAGAATTGGATAGTAACAAATGTAAAATTTGATGACCTTAGCGAGTATTTTTTCTCGGACTAGATTTTTATTCTAAAAATTCAGGAAACATATATTCTACGAATCCATTTTCGTTAACTTCAGCGCTAGCTATTCCTTTACTTACGCAATCATCTAATATTTTTTTTGATTCTTCCCTGGTAATTTTGCCCTTAAGACTAATATCAACAGGGTTAATTATACCTTTTTTTTCTTTTGCCACAATATAAATCAATTCTTCATGGAAAATTGTCAAGGATTTTTTTTCTTTTTTATATACGAATAAAATAGAAGCAATGCCAGCTATTGTTGTTGGCAAACCCATCATAAACCCTCCAAGCATGGCATCGTTGGAATGGGGATTGGAACTATCAAAAATACTCCCAAATCCAACCATAAGAAATATTGCTCCAAAGGTCAATAATATATACCCGATAATTTTTAAAAAAGTAAATTTTCCAGCTTTCATTGAATTTCTCATTTAAATAAGATTTATTACAACACAATATTACACAAATATCTTAATTATTTTTTTTCTAAGCAAGTTATTTATTAATTTTGTTAATTATATTTGGAAGTCTGTTGAAAATGTATGGCAAAAAGCTTCTTGCATAACGCTAAAATACCTTTTTGCAGTTAGCATAGACAAGCAATAGCATTGGTAGCTGATGCTTGTTTTAATTTGTGAATTCTTCAGCATTCTGTTATTTGGGTATTAATATTTATTAAATTATAGATTTAAGTGATTATAAAATTTAATTAATTTATAATCATAACATTAAATGTGCTATTTAAAATGGAGTTAGAATTATGATACAAAAAAATGAACATTTTGCTCTTGAGAATCCAATTTCTCTTATTACTGGTAAGGATAAAAATGATTTGACCCGCGATGATTTGATTAAAGTAATTTTGGAAATGCAATTGGAGCGAATTACCTTCAATTATACTGGTATTGATGGGAAATTGAAGGAATTGAAAATCCCAATTACAAGCAGGAAGCAAGCTGAATTAATTCTTGCTGAAGGAGAACGTTGTGATGGCTCGTCCTTATTTAAAGGTATTGTTGATACAGGGAAATCTGATTTATATATCGTGCCTGTTTATAGAACTGCATTTCTTAATCCATTTGACGAAAAAAGTCTTAACATCATCTGCAGGTTTATGGACAAAAATGGCGAACTTGCTGATTTTGCCCCCGATAATATCCTTCGGAAAGCTACTCACTTATTCAAGGGTAAAACAGGGTTGGATTTACATTCATTTGGTGAACTCGAGTTTTATTTAATTGGTAGTGTTGAAAAGAATATATACCCATTAGCTAAACAAAAAGGTTATCAAGCAACATCTCCTTTTGTCAAAACTGGTGAAATAATGAATGAAATGCTTCATCACATGTCCAAAATTACGGGTTCTATCAAATATGCACATAATGAAGTTGGATTTATTCAAAATGTGGAAAGTGATTATTCTGAACTGAAAGGAAAATTTGCCGAACAAGTGGAAATAGAATTCTTGCCGACACCTGTTGAGGATACTGCCGATATAATGGTACTTGCAAGTTGGTTGGTTAGGAATGTGGCATATAAGCATAATTTTGTTGCAACTTTTTTCCCGAAAATTGATTTTGACCATGCAGGAAATGGTCTTCATTTTCATAATGCTTTGTTGCGTGATGGCAAAAACATCATGTCAAATTCGAAGGGCGAACTAACTGACGAAGCTCTACAATTAATTGGTGGACTTTGTTATTACGCTCCTAGTTTAACTGCGTTTGGTAACATGATTTCTTCTTCATACCTTAGATTGGTGCCCAATCACGAAGCTCCTACCAAAGTTTGCTGGAGTGAATCAAACAGAAGTGCTTTGATTAGAGTACCACTTGCTTGGACAAAATTCAACAATCTGGCAATGAAAATTAATCCTCAGCAAGTTGAAAAATTAGATGACAATGATAGCCGTCAAACAGTAGAACTTCGAAGCCCTGATGGCAGTGCCAATGCTCATCTTCTACTTGCTGGTATAACTATGGCAGCAGAATGGGGCATTACTAATCCTACTGATTCTATGTCTTTGGCAAAAAATAGTTATATTTCTGTTAATATTGGAAATAATTCTAATATTGGTGAACTATCCGAATTAGCAACAAGTTGTGTAGAATCGGGTGAAATGCTTTTAGCACACAGAAATTTGTTCGAAAAGGATAGTGTTTTTCCTTCAAGCGTGGTAGATCATGTTGCTCATTTGTTGCTTAATGAAAATGATAAAAATCTTAATAAAAGATTAATGTCCCTACCTGATGATGAGAAAAAGACAGAATCACGAAGGATTATGCACAAGCATTTGCACAAGCATTAATAATCATTTGTAGTATAATTTGGATTTGTAAATAAGGGGTAGATCAACAAATTTGATCAACCCTTTTTTTTATTATAAACCTTATCTCACCCAACCCCCTTCACAGATTCTATTTTGGCGAAGTATCGCCATCTTAGATGCTTTTCATTTATGACGGGGGATTGGAAAAGTTAATCATTTACGTTCTATAAGCTTAATATAGGTCCAATTCATTCAAATAAAAAACGGTCCGTTTACTTTTTTGTAAAACGAACCGTTACCAAATAAATATCTTATATATACTATTTTATTACGCTAAATTTGACGGTTCTAATTTCACCAGCTTTTCTGAAAATAATAAAATACGAACCAGACTGAATGTTATTTACATTCAAGTCTATTGTGAGCGTTTTCAAAGATGGGTCAATATTACTTTCAATCAATTTATTACCTAAAATATCAAATATAACAAATGTATCAAAAGTTGATTGTAAATTAACACTTAAAAACTCGGAAGCTGGATTTGGGCTTACAATTATCTCGTTAGCAAATTCATTACCTGCTACAGCTGTAACCTCGCTCTTTGGGGTGATAGTGACTTCACATTCTTTACTCCAAACTTCTCCGCATGTATTGTAATATCTTACCTTCCACAGTCCTTGATTTTTGGTGCTTACTTTGTCCCAAATTAATGATGAATTCCAGGCTTGGGTATAAAGTACGTCATTAAGATACCAATCAGAGAAAATACTTGGTTGAATAAAACAATAAGAACCTAATTCAAGTCTATCACCCTCTTTCACAGCAATTTGTGCGGGCAAATCTTTTGCTATAACGGGAGTAGTTAGCACATAAAATTTATAAGTTACTTCCCCTACTAAGTAATTGGTAGATGGATGAACATATTTTAGAATAATTTGTTTAAGGTCCGAGCTATTATTCTCATATTTAAGTTTTAAATATTGTTGTTGATTAATGTCAACTTGCTCATAATTCTCCGAAGTAACAACATCAATTCTCAGGTTAATACCAATTGGCAAGTCTATTACCGACGACATTGGAATTAAAATATCAGAATCTGTGCAAAAATTAGTATCAATAACTACTATGCTTGGTTCGGGAAGTGCAATTATGGACACAACTTCAGATTTGATAACATCGCCACACTGACCAATAACTTCCACTCTATATTTGGAATCCATATCTGATTGAGTTAAGAAGTTGACATTCAAAATATCAGATTTCGCTCCGTTAATTTGGTGGTTATCTTCAAGTAGTACATCATTTCTAAACCATTTAATGTCAGCGTAATTACGGTCTTCTTTTCCGTTAATATGCACTCTGAAAGTAAAATCAACAGAGCCGCCTATATATCCTACCTGATCTTTGGGTTGAATTAAAAAGTCAGTATCAGTAATTACGTAAAGTGCAATATTATCTGAATAAACTGTATCCCACCCCGGATAATTTGTTACTCTGCACATAAATAATCCCGAGTATGGAAAGTCAATATTGCTTTTTGTTAATAAAGGCTTAGTGGCACCAGGTATCAATTCACCATCACGATACCATTGGAACTGCATCACTCTTCCCTCTGCATTGATCATTATTGCAAAATCTTCGTCTTTGCATAATATCTGAGGTTTGGATATTGAAGTAATAACAGGTTTTTCAGGTGTTACATTGAAGAGCCATGTTGATGAAATAGCCGCTGGTTCTTCATAATTAGAATGGGCAGTAACTCTCCAATAATAGGTTTGCAAGAATTCCAATTCCATTGGAAGTATCAGCTCGGATACTGTCATATTGGTTTGCGAATATACAAGATTTGAAAAATCAGCTTTGTCTGACAATTCAAAAGTATAATAGTCAGCATTTTCGGTATCATTCCAATCAAAATAAGGAGTTAAAATTGTAGCTGGATTATTATTGGTTGGAGCAATTAAAATAGGATTTTGGGGTGGGAAATTAAGTCTGAACCTAATTGTTGAGCCCATTTTACCTACATCAGATACATTAAATCCACCAGTTTCACCATTAGTGAGAAAAGGTTTAGGGTTAGTCGAATAATCATTCATTTTTGATCTTCCATTTTCTTCTGCTAATGGGGCTTCACTAATAGTTCCCCAAGAGCTTGGAGTTCCATTCAATCTATAAACATAAACCCCATCTGGAGGTCCACCGGCATTACCGTCATAATTCGGGTTAATTCTCCATACCAACAGTCCACCTTTGGGCAAGGAAATGTCGTATCTACCCTCTTTTTTTCTGTATTCTAACACGAAATACTCATCTGGGTTGTACCTTGATTTTACTTTTATCACACTACCATATTTCATAGAAGATGGGTTTAATTCATACCAGCCTGATTTGTTAACTTCGGGAATATTATCTATCCATTTGCCATATTTCCAACGCATAAACATTGAAGAAAATTGAGGTGGATTCATATTGTTTGACATAATATCCCAATATCCGACAGGTGAGCCACTAGTATAATAGCGGTATAAATCTGGTGCACCAAGAGTGTGAAACATTTCATGACACAATACACTCGAATCGAACCAATCAGCCATCAGGAAGTTGAAATTCCAAACACGCTGTCCATGAATTTGAACATTATAATAATAGAGTGCCCACATGTGGGGCCAGATCAAATCTGCCCATCCCTCTGGACCACCAGTTACAATAAATGCGACGTTATCAACATAGCCGTCATCGTCCATATCCAAATCCAAATTATCAGGTATAGATGCTTTCACATAATCAACAGCATTTTTAATAAGAGTCATTTCTCGTATGGTTCTCTCATTATCATTTTTATACCCGTCTGGAGCTGATACAGCGTTATAAACTTTATAATAAGAACGGGGATAATTGTCTTGATAAGATAATATAAGTTCATTTTGTGGTTGTGGGAAAAAATTTGTTTTGATTTCTAATTGATTAAATGATAAGTTCCAGTAGTAATCATAGACTGATATTTGACCTGTAGCATTATATGGTGTGTTAAAGTAGGTTTTATTCTGTTTGAACGAAGTCTCATCGGCAAATCTAATGAAAATTGCTACATTATTCAATACTCCCTTGTTGGAAGCCGCCTGCAATTTCTCACTTTTTTTATCTATTCTTTGAAATTGTTTAGGAATACTAAATTTTGAGCGAAAGCTTCTAAGTTTTTGCTCTGAATAAATCAACCATGGACGTAAACCTATAGATGAAGGATTGTCCCTACCAGCGATTAAATTTGTAGGCACCATTTCGTCGTTAATTAGATTAGCATATACATACCAACCATTAGTAGTATTTTGAATAATTGTATAACCGGATGCATCGTGCAACCAATTAAAAAACTCATCACCTGTAGCAAAGCAATTAAGTTCTGTTCCATCGGGCTGATTTAATTTTTGTGGAACATCTTTTAAATAAGCCGAATTTGCAAAACTGAATGAAATCAGAAATAAGCTGATCATATAGACAAATCTTTTCATAACAATTCTTTAATTTGTACATTAATAATTAATAAAATTAATGAATTTTTATTACTTATGAAAAAGAAAAATTTGCTTCTAAGTCAAATTACACGTTTTTTTAACTAAAATTAAAATCATAAGATAATTTTTTGATTTACATTCAATTACCATTTCTTATTTTTGTCGGAAATATTGATTGATTTTAAAGTATCGGTATTATGGAAAGTAATATAATTAAAATAATTACTACACTTCAGGGTATGGGTAGTGATTATAACCGGCTGGGCATGTCTCGTTTTGGCATTAATGTGAAAAATGCTTTTGGTATTTCGATGGTTCAACTAAAGCTATTAGCAAAAACTATTGGAAAAAATCATCAACTTGCACTTGAATTGTGGCAAACAGAGTACCACGAAGCAAGAATTTTAGCAATTTTGATAGATGACCCAAAGCAGCTTTCAAATTCACAAATAGGAAATTGGGCGGCGGATTTTAATTCGTGGGACCTTTGCGACCAGGCATGTATGAAATTGTTTTGTTATAATTCTGCACTTGCGTTGCCCAAAATTGAAGAATGGGTGGTCAGTGAACAAGAATTTATCAAAAGAGCATCTTTTGCTTTAATGGCTGCTTTATCTCTGCATTATAAACCAAAAAATAATGAAATCTTTACCCATTTTCTTGAAATTATATTACTGAATGCCAATGATGAACGCAATTTTGTAAAAAAAGCGGTTAACTGGGCTTTGAGGCAAATAGGTAAAAGAAATTTGTTCCTTCACGAAGCTGCTATTGAAACTGCAAATACAATTTCGTACAATTATTCTGGCTCCAAGGCTGCTATTTGGATTGCAAAAGATGCTTTAAGAGAATTGTACAACGAAAAAATAATGCTTAAAATTGCCAAATCAAGGCATAATGAAATTAATTGAATTGATAGTAGAATCAAATATTTAAACTATATTACATATTAGAATAATTGTTAGCAATAGTTTTTTAGAAGTAAACATTTCTTTCCCAAGACATATTCCAAAGGTAATTTTCGATAAATAACCCTATCTTCGATTAATTATTATTTCAAAGAAGTAGCCAAAGTTAATCCTCTATTTGTTAGATACTTAATATGGGTTTAAACAAATGCTTAGAAGACGCTTGAACTTTTCAAATAAAAAAAATCCCTTCGCCAAATTGGAAAAGGGAATTGAACGAAAATTTTTAAATTACAATTGAGTATCTGGAACCTATTACATAAATGGTGTTTTTACCACAACGGCATCAAATTTTTTGCCTCTGGCTTCGATTTGAATTTTAGTTCCTAATTCCTTATACTCAGATTTGACATACCCTAAGGCAATTGGCTTGTTAAGAGTGGGAGATAAATTACCACTTGTGATAACACCAATTTCATTATCGCCAGCAAAAATTTTATAGCCATGACGTGCAATAAACTTTTCAGCAACTGGTTCTATACCCACTAAATTTCTGGAGGGCTTTTCTTCCTTTACTTTACGAATAACATCACTACCATTGAATTCACCCTTATTTAATTTAGTAATCCAACCAAGTCCGGCTTCTATTGGATTGGTAGTTTCGTCGATGTCATTACCATACAGACAATAGCATTTTTCTAACCTTAACGTATCGCGACAACCCAAACCAACTGCTTCAATGCCATATTCAGCACCAGCTGAGAAAACTTTATTCCATACCATTGCGGCTGTATCAAAATCGCCTCTGAAATAAATTTCAAAACCAAGTTC
>CAYUZZ010000081.1:0-8329 GCA_964449505.1 uncultured Hyphomicrobiales bacterium
ATAAGAGTATCGTATATTGATAAATCCAACCCCATAGGTCTTTTGATGGCAATTCGTTTTTTTGAAATTATTGAAGATAATTAAAATTTAGGATAAATATGGATTCATTATTAAGTTTACCCTTTGGGTTATTGTTTTGGACCATCGTTAATTTTGGGATATTCCTTATCCTGATAATTAAATTTGGTGGCAAGGGGATTTTGAAAGCCGTTCAGGATAGGGAAAGCTCTATTCAACAAGCAATCAATGCTGCAGAGGAAGCTAATCGTAATGCACAGCTATTGTTGAAAGAAAGTAGGGAAAAGATTGATACCACCCAGCAAGAAGTTGTTCAACTATTACAAAAAGGAAGAGAGCAAGCCGAAGCTATTATTAGAAAAACTAACGAAGATGCTGAAAAAATTAAACAAGCCAAGCTCGAAGATGCTATTAGGGAAATTGAAAGAAGCAAAGATGTTGCTCTAAACCAATTAAGAACCGAAGTGGCTGATATGGTGATTAACGCAACTGAAAAAATAATTTCAATAAAACTTGACAAAGAAAAAGATTTAAAATTGGTAGAAAGCTATTTAGATAAATTACCTAAAAATTAAATAAAATTATGACAGAACAAAAAGTATCACTGAGATATGCTAAAGCAATTTACGAGAACGCTCAGGAGTTAGGTATTCAAGACCTTATCAATCAGGATTTTAAATTAATATCTAAAATGTTAAAATTATCAAAAGAATTAGTTGCTTTTCTGAAAAGTCCAATTATTAGTAAGTTTAAAAAGAAAGAAATATTTAAAGTTATATTCGAAGATAAACTTAATAATCTTACATATAAGTTTATTATGCTTTTAGCAGACAAGCAACGAGAATATCTTATTGTAGATATTGTTAATCAATATGATATAATTTATAATTTAGAAAAGAATATACTAGTAGTTAAGGTTACAACCGCAAATCAAATTGATGAAGTAATGAAATCTAAAATTGCAAATTCACTTACCCAATGGTCTGGTAAAATTATTCATGCTGAATATAACGTCAACAAGGATATACTTGGTGGCATATTAATAAGAATTGATAATTGGGTATATGATGCAACTATTTCACATCAACTTGAGATGCTAAGACATAAAATGATTCTCGGCAGTGCATTTTAAATGAAATTAGAAATTAAAAAAATTATTTAGGTTAAATTATGGCAGAAGTACGTCCAGAAGAAATTTCCGCAATTCTCAGAAGACAGCTTGCGGGTTTCGAAAATGAAGCTGATATATATGAAGTCGGCACCGTACTACAAGTTGGTGATGGTGTAGCAAGGGTTTACGGACTTAGCAAAGTAATGTCATCGGAGCTTGTAGAGTTTCCAAACGAAGTGTTTGGTATGGTTCTAAACTTGGAGGAAGACAGCGTTGGAATAATGCTTTTTGGTGATGACAGCTTAGTAAAAGAGGGTGACATTGTAAAAAGAACTAATAGAATTGCCTCCGTACCAGTTGGTAACGAACTGCTCGGAAGAGTTGTCAATCCACTTGGATTACCAATTGACGGCAAAGGACCTATTGATTCGAAACAATTCTTTCCAATAGAAAGGAAAGCACCTGGTGTGATTTTTAGACAACCGGTTAAAGAACCACTCCAAACAGGTATAAAGGCAATTGATGCCCTGATTCCAATCGGTAGAGGGCAACGCGAATTGATAATTGGTGACCGCCAAACAGGTAAAACATCAATAGCACTTGATACAATTATAAATCAGAAATTTACTCACACCGAAGAAGCAAAAGAATTGGGTATTAACCCTGTCTATTGCATTTATGTTGCAGTTGGACAAAAAGGCTCAACAGTTGCTAATGTTGTGTCTTATCTCGAGCAGTATGGAGCATTGGAATATACCATTATAGTTGCGGCAAATGCATCAGATCCGGCTCCTTTGCAATTTATCGCACCCTATTGCGGTGCTTCGATGGGTGAATTTTTCCGCGATAACGGAAAGCATGCCCTAATTGTTTATGATGATTTATCCAAACAAGCTGCAGCATATCGTCAGGTTTCGTTGTTGCTAAGAAGACCACCAGGACGTGAGGCTTATCCGGGCGATATCTTCTATCTTCACAGCCGTCTTCTCGAAAGAGCCGCCAAATTCTCTGATGATAAAGGTGGAGGTTCACTTACTGCATTGCCAGTTATTGAAACTCAGGCAGGCGACGTTTCTGCTTATATTCCAACAAATGTAATATCTATTACTGACGGTCAGATATATTTAGAGCCCAACTTGTTTAATGCCGGAGTTCGTCCCGCTCTGAATATTGGTATATCCGTTTCCCGTGTAGGTGGTGCTGCTCAGATTAAAGCAATGAAAAAAATTGCCGGTCCTCTGAAACTCGAACTCGCAATGTTCCGTGAATTAGAGTCATTTGCCAAATTCGGCTCTGATTTGGACAAATCAACGCAAGCAAAACTGAAAAGAGGTCAGTTGCTTACAGAAATATTAAAACAGAAATTATTTCAACCAATACCTGTTGAAAAACAAGTTGTGTTAATATTTGCTGCAACAAACGATTTCCTTGAAGAAATTCCGTTAAGCCAAATTGCAAGATTCGAAAAAGAATTTTATGAATACTTTGATAACTTGCATAAAGATATATTGTACGAAATTATTAAGTCCCGTGATATTAATGATACAACCAAAGTTAAATTAAATGAAGCAATTAAATCTTTTGTTGAATTATTCTTAAAATCAGTTAAATAACAAATGATAATTTTAACCGGTGGAGCTGGATTTATAGGCTCATGCTTTTTGAGGAAGCTAAATAACGAGGGCATCAATGATGTCCTTGTTGTTGACCATTTAGGTGCTGGAAATAAATGGAAAAATCTATCAAACAAGAAATTTGTTGATTTCGTTAACAAAGATCAGTTTCCCGAAAAACTAAAGTCCGGATATTACCAAGGGGATATCGACGCAATTATTCATCTCGGTGCATGCTCTTCCACCACCGAAACAGATGCAGATTATCTGATTCAGAATAATTATAATTATAGTAAATTTTTAGCCGAATATGCTGCCGATAATAACATTAAGTTTATTTATGCAAGTAGTGCTGCCACTTATGGCGACGGTAGTAACGGATATGAAGACAAAGAATATTTATCACTACAACCACTTAATGCTTATGGATTCTCCAAACATATTTTTGATTTATGGGTATTAGAAAATCAACTTGAGAATCAATTTGTAGGGCTTAAATTCTTTAATGTGTTCGGTCCGAATGAATACCATAAAGAAGAAATGTCCAGTATGATTTATAAATCTTATTTCCAAATAATCAATACCGGAAAAATCAAATTATTCAAATCTAACGATTCCAAATATGGTAATGGTGAGCAAAAAAGAGATTTTATTTACGTAAAAGATGCTATACAGATAATGTGGCAGTTGCTTAATGACAAAAGTATTAGCGGTATTTTCAACTTGGGAACCGGACATTCACGAAGTTGGAATAACTTAGCGAATGCTGTTGCTGCTTCTCTTAATTTAGATAGTCAAATTGAATATATAGATATTCCAGTTGAAATAACTAAACAATACCAAAATTTCACCGAAGCCAATATGAATAAACTTATACAAGCGGGGATTGATTATAAATTCCCATCGCTTGAAGAAAATGTAAACGACTATATTGTCCAATATTTATCAAAAAATCAATCAATCTATTAATTTTCCGGAAATAAAATGGCAACTTTAAGGGATATAAGAACTAGAATAAAAGGTGTAAAAAGCACATCAAAAATTACTTCTGCGATGAAAATGGTAGCAACAGCCAAATTGAAAAGGTCACAGAATGCAATTGAATCTGCTCGTCCTTATTTCATAGGATTGGAAAAAATGCTTTCAAATCTAGTTACATCCTTAGATGGTAATTATTGGCATCCCTTATTAGGAAGAACAGAAGAAATTAAAACAATTGCTGTGATTGTGATAAGTTCCGATAGAGGACTTTGTGGTAGCTTCAATACTAATTTGTTCAAATTTGTTACAAATCATTTAGTAGAAGAATTACCCAAAAAGTTCAAGTTACCTAAAATTCAAATAATCTCTGTAGGTAGAAAATCTGTATCATTCTTCAGAAAACAGAAATACGAAATTTTAGCTGAATTTAATAATGCGTTCCAAAAACTTGAGTATTCACTTGCAAGCAATATAGTTGAAACTGTAAAGGACAAATTTGTAAGTGGCGATATTGATAAAGTATTAGTTTTTCGAAACAGATACGTAAATGTACTGAAACAAGAACCCGTAATGGTTGACCTACTTCCTGTGGAATCACAAGAAATTGAAAACACTAAGAAAAGAAATGCTGATTTTATTTTCGAGCCTAACCTCAAAGCTATAATTGATGAATTGTTACCAAAAGTAGTTGACGTAAAAATCTGGCGTTCGCTCTTGGAATCTAATGCAGCAGAGCAGGCAGCACGCAGAATTGCAATGGATAATGCTACCAGAAACGCAAACGATTTGATTAAATACTTGGAATTACAATACAATAAAGCCCGTCAGGCTGCCATCACTACAGAAATGCTTGAAATCGTTGGCGGGGCAGAATCTCTAAGGCAAGTTTAATTATAACTGAAAAATAATAATGAATATTGTAATTGTCGGTGCGGGGGATATCGGATTCCACCTGTGTAAAAAATTACTTGATGATAATTACAATGTTACAATCATCGAAAAAGATAGCAATAGAGTTGCAAGAATTAATGAACAATTAGATGCACTCGCAATCGAAGGAAGTGGCACTAGCCCCAGAACACTAAAAACTGCTAATATAGAACATTGTGATATATTGGTAGCAGTAACCGACATTGATGAAATTAATCTTTTATCTGCCATGCTTGCCAAAAAATTTGGTGTTCCCACAACTATAGCAAGAGTTAGAAATTCTGAGTTTTCCGAACAACATGTATTCGATAGAAATTCCTTTGGTATAGATCTGATTATCCAACCTGAAAGAGAGACAGCAAATGCAATTGTGCAGTTAATTAAACAGACATCTGCTACTGACTACTTCGAATTAGAAAACGGCAAAATAAAAATAATCGGTATCAGGCTGGATAAAAAATTCCCGTATCCAGATATGACTTTACAAAGCTTAACAAGCGTTTTAAGAGATTTTCCTTTAAGAATTCTTGCACTAAAAAGAGCCGAACAAACAATTATACCCAAAGGGAATGACTTGTTGAAAGTGGGCGACCAAATATATGTGATATGCGATAGTAAGTATTTGGAACATGCTCTATACTTTTTCGGTAAAAAAGATGTATCCTTAAACAATATTATGATACTTGGCGGCGGACTTACCGGACAGTATGTGGCTTCTATCCTTGAAAATAAACTGAATGTAAAAATAATTGAAAGCGATGATGATAAATCTTCTCTTTTGGCAAAGAATTTACACAAAAGCCTTGTGATTAATGGCGATGGAACAGATATTGAATTGCTCGAAAGCGAAGACCTAAGCATTATGGACGAATTTATTGCCGTTTCCGGTGACGATGAAACTAATATTATTTCCAGCCTGCTGGCTTTGCAATCAGGTGTGCCAAGAACTGTAACCCTGATTAAAAAAATGGACTACTTGCGAATGACCAATTCCATTGGCTTGGACGCCGTTCTATCCAAACAAATGGTAACTGTAAATGTTATCAGGCAATTTATAAGAAGAAAGAAATATGCTAATATTTACGATATACATGGACTTGACGCCTCAATTGTGGAACTTGTTGCTAAAAGTAATTCTAAAATTGTTAACAAAACTATAAAAGAAATAAAGATTCCCAAAAACACTATTTTTGCTGCTGTACTAAAACCAAATGATGAATTCGAAATTCCTACGGGCACTACTCAAATACAAGCCGGTGACAAAGTCATTATATTTTATATTCCAGGAGTTTTGAAAGAAATTGAAAAATTATTTTAAGATAAATTATAGAATATTTTTTAGAATCATTGGTTTGCTGTTGATATCATTAAGCCTGTTTATGTTAATGCCCATTCCTTTTGTAATTTATTATCAAGAAAGTGATTTATTGTCTTTCCTGATAAGTAGTATTATATGCTTAGCTTTGGGAGGGTCTATAATTAGAATCACACCCAAAGTGAAAGAAGAGGTTCGTGCTAAAGAAGGTTTTGCGATAGTTTCTGTTGTTTGGGTGTTATTCTCTGCTTTTGGGGCACTTCCTTTCGTATTCTCCGGAGCGATACCCTCTTATACTGATGCGTTTTTTGAAACAATGTCCGGCTTTACCACCACGGGTGCATCTATCCTTACAAATGTAGAAGCACTACCCCACGGCATTTTATTTTGGAGAAGTCTCACCCATTGGTTTGGTGGAATGGGAATTATTGTTCTTACAGTAGCAATTTTACCATTATTACAAGTTGGAGGAATGCAACTGCTCAAGGCAGAAGTACCAGGACCCGTTGTGGATAAATTATCACCAAGAATTGGCGTAACAGCAAAAATTCTGTGGGGAGTTTATATATTATTTACTTTTTTGGAAGTTATTTTATTAATGTTTGGCGGAATGAATCTTTTTGATGCGCTATGTCATAGTTTTGGTACAATGGCTACAGGTGGCTTTTCTACAAAAAATGCCAGCATTGCAAATTATTCTAACCTATATTTAGAAATTGTGATAATTTTATTTATGATAATAGCCGGAACTAATTTTTCTCTATTACATAAATTAATATTGGGCAATTTCAGAGAGTTTTTTTCAAACAAGGAATTCCTGTTTTTTATATTAATAATTCTTGCCGCAACTATGGTGATAGCTATTGATTCGCACAATAACTACGATAATATATTCCTTAGTCTGCGTTACTCATCTTTTCAAGTAGTCTCAATTATCACAACTACGGGGTTTGTTACATCTGACTATGAAAAATGGTCGGCAGCTTCACAACTAATTCTTTTTGCTTTGATGTTCGTGGGTGGAAGTGCCGGCTCAACTGCCGGAGGGGTAAAAGTAATTAGACTACTAATAATTGTTAAGTTTATTTACAATGAAATGGTAAGATTAGTCCATCCCCATGCAATAGTATTGGTGAAGGTGGGTTCATATTGCTTAGATAAACAAGTAATAATCAACATAACTGGTTTTTTTATATTGTATGTTCTAATTACAGTGTTTAGCACTATTTTTATCTCATTTTTTGGACTTGATATTGTTACTTCTCTTGGTGCTGTTGCTGCTACACTTAATAATATAGGACCTGGTTTGGGAATGGTTGGTCCAATGGATAATTATTCTTCTTTGCCCGATATTGTTAAATGGTATTTATCACTTTTAATGATGTTAGGTAGATTGGAAATTTATACCTTTTTAGTTTTGCTCACTCCAGTTTACTGGCGGAAATAATTAGACAATTAACTCGGAGGTATTATTTTTAGCACGCGATTCATCTGCCATGCGGTTTTTATATTTTATCATTTTTGTTTGCAAGTCCTTAAATTCTAAAGATAAAATTTGTATTGCTAACAATCCTGCATTTTTACCAGCACCAATAGCGACCGTAGCAACAGGTACTCCTGCAGGCATTTGTACTATTGAAAGTAAAGAATCAAGACCATTCAATGCCTTGCTCTGAATAGGTACTCCAATTACAGGCAAAGGAGTGTTGGCGGCTATCATTCCCGGAAGATGGGCTGCACCACCAGCGCCAGCAATTATTACTCTTAAGCCATTTTTGTGAGCTTCCTGACCATAATTGGTCATGTCAACAGGTGTTCTATGGGCAGAAACAACTTTTATCTCATAAGGAACACCAAATTCTTTGCATATCTCTGCTGCTTGTTTCATAGTAGGTAGGTCAGAATCGCTACCCATGATAATACCTATTAAGGGGTCTTTCATAATATTACCTATGTATTAAAAATTCTCATAATATGCTGAGGTTGACCCTTCTCATTTTTAATCATATATTGCTTCCCTTTGTAGCCGTGTATGGTAACTGGAACTGCCAAGCCCCCAGTAATTGATTCTGCAACTCTATGGGCAAGCTCTGATGCAAGTTCTTCAGAAAATACCTGCTCATCTTTTCTGCTGAGAACTTCCTTCTTATCCCTGCCTATCATAGCAAGATAGCTTTTATTAATAAATTCATATTTTAAGTTAGGTAAATCTAAAATTGCCATTGGAAACGGCAATATCTCGAGATAATGATACAGCTGCCTAAGTGATTCGTGTAAAAGTTTGTTATTGTTGTTAGATTCATCACCTTTCTTCATTAGCCAAGTCTGATTAAGTTCTAATTCTTTTACTCTTTCCTTTAA
>CAYUZZ010000082.1:0-8153 GCA_964449505.1 uncultured Hyphomicrobiales bacterium
CCTGATTCGACATGCGGAATACCTAAACCCTCGCCAATTTCTTTATATTTGGCAAACTGAACTGGTTCAACAAATCTATCGACGGGCGAATGATTTACAGTTGGTTGTAAATATTGCCCAATTGTCATAATATCAATTCTTACTTTCTCTAAATCTTTCATTAATTCATAGACTTCATCGTCAGTTTCGCCAATTCCAACCATAATTCCTGTTTTGGTTTTAAGTCCTTGATTTTTGCAATATTGAAGTAAATCTAATGATCTTTGATATTTTGCCTGGGGTCTTATTTTTTTGTATAATCTTGGAACGGTTTCCATATTGTGGTTTAAAATGTCGGGTTTAGCAATTACTACTCTATTTATACATTCCAAGTCGCCTTTAAAATCAGGAATTAGGACCTCGATTGTAGTATCTGGGTTTAGTTCTCTTACCTTAATTATAGTACTTGCCCATATAGTTGAACCCTGATCTTTTAATTCATCTCTATTAACAGATGTAATCACAGCATGATGAAGTTTCATCAATTTAACAGCTTCAGCTACTTTTAGTGGCTCAAGAATATCTGTAGTAGCAGGTATCCCAGTCTTTATTGCACAAAACGAGCAGGCACGGGTGCAAGTATCACCCAAAATCATAAAAGTAGCAGTTCCGTGAGCCCAACATTCTCCGATGTTGGGACAACGAGCTTCTTCGCAAACCGTATGGAGAGTCTTGCTTCTCATTAACTGATTAATTTGAATTACAGATTCACCAGTGGGAGCCTTTACTTTGAGCCATTCAGGTCGCAAACCATGAGTTGTTTTCAGTTCAGGGTTATTTCTCTTTGCTTTTGGTGCAATTACTGGTTTATGTGAAATATCTCTTTCAACTATTGTCTCATCAAAATTTTGTATATTATGCATACAGCTATTATCCTAAATATGCTCTTAATGATTTTGAACGCGAAGCATGTCTTAACCGTCTTATAGCTTTTTCCTTGATTTGTCGGACGCGTTCACGAGTTAAATTAAACTTTTCGCCAATTTCTTCTAGTGTTAATAAAATACCATCCAAGCCAAAATAAAACTTAATTACTTCTGCCTCTCTTAATGATAAGGTGGAGAGCACCTGTTGAACTTCAACCCTCAGAGACTCTCTCATTAATCCAGAATCGGGTGGTGGCTGTTGCTCATTGGGTAAAACATCTAATAATCTGTTATCTTCACCTTGCACAAATGGTGCATCAACAGACAGATGTCTTCCAGAAATTTTAATAGTTTCCGAAATTTCGGATACGCTCATATTCAATTCTTCAGCCAATTCTGCAGCAGTAGGTTCTCTTTCGAATTCTTGTTCTAACTCACTAAATTTCTTACCGATTTTATTCAAAGCTCCAACTCTATTTAAAGGTAGTCTAACAATTCGAGATTGTTCTGCCAAGGCTTGAAGAATAGATTGCCTAATCCACCACACAGCATAAGATATAAATTTAAATCCCCTTGTTTCATCAAAACGTTTGGCGGCTTTTATCAATCCGAGGTTACCTTCATTGATAAGATCACCCAACGACAATCCCTGATTTTGGTATTGCTTAGCAACAGAGACAACAAATCTGAGATTTGCTTTCACTAATCTTTCCAAAGCACTATTACCCTCATAGCCACCTTTCCTGATAAGCTGGGCTAACTCAATTTCATTATCTGAGTTAAGTAATTCTACTTTGCCAATTTCCTGAAGATATTTATCTAATGATTGACTTTCTCGATTTGTATATTGTTTGGTGATTCTCATGAATAAAATTCAACTCCTGTCTTAATTAATATTATAGAAACGAAAATTTGATTCTTTTATTTAATTCAAACATTTTATCTTTGATTTCTTAAAATATGGTCATATTTGGAAGACTTTAAAATATGTGATGAAATGAGGGTTAACGAATCAATTTCGTATAATTTACCCAATACTTCTCTTTCCTTCAAGTATCTCGACATGATTCCAATTCTTAGTATTTTTGTTATTTCATAACTATATTTCTTAATATCTTCCAAATACCTTTTGTTTATTATGTTTTCGAATTCATAAACAATATCTCTTTCTTTTTTTGACAAGTTATCATTTTTCAATTTTCGTGAAATCGAATCTAAAGATTCAAAAATTTGTGTTTTGGGAGTATAATCATTGTCAACAAGATATTTTACAAATTCAGCAAAAATCAAATCATCATTCAAATTATTGGGGTCAATGTTTGTAAATTTATTTATGTAATACTTGGTAAATTTAAAATCAATAAATCGAAAAATTAAATCATTGATGATTGGCACATCATTTTCCTCATTTAGAATACTATCGGGCTGAATCCCATTTAGCTCATATACAATTCTACCATTTTTAGTCCTAAAATAGTTATTGTCATTTACATTTTTGACTATTTTCCCATGATATTTTTCTGCAAAGTCCAGCTTTTGGATACATCTGCCGGAAGGTGTATAGTACTTTGAAGTCGTTATTTTAATATTTCCATTAAAAGGCAAATCAAATATAGACTGAACTAAACCTTTTCCATAGGATTTTTTCCCAAGAATGATACCTCTATCATAGTCCTGTATGGCACCGGCTACTATTTCTGAGGCACTTGCTGAATTTTCATTTATCAATAAGCATAATGGTAAATCAGGTTCGGCAGGTATGCTAATGGTAGAAAACTCGCCTGTTATTATGCCCTCACGTGCTTTAGTTGTTACAATTAATGAATGATTTGGCAAGAAAAGTTCACAAATGCCAACTGCTGCATCAAGTAATCCACCTGGATTATCCCGCAAATCTATAATCAGAGCACTTAAGGAATCCTTTCTTCTTAAGTCAGCAATAGCCTTCCTCATATCGTAAGCACTTGTTCTGGTAAATCGCTCTAATTTAATGATACCGACATTTTTTGAAATAAATCCAGAATAGCTAATGTTATCAAGAACAATACTTTCCCTAATTAACTTATGGGTGCTTGTATCATTTCTCTCGCTAATAACTGTTATCTCTAAAGCAGAACCAGCTTCGCCCTTTGTGTAATCTCTTAATTTTTCAGAACTAAAGTTTAAAACTATTATAGAATCAATTTTTAATATTCTATCCCCCACTTTTAATCCGCTTTTGAATGCTGGGAAGGAATCTCTGATGCCAGTAATTGTAAGTTGCGAATCAATCACCGATACGGATATACCAAGACCAGTATAACTGGCATTTGCAAGAAACTCCAGTTCTTCCTTATCATCAGAGTCATAATATTCAGTGTATGGATCCAAACTTTTCAACATACCTTCGATACCACTTTTTATAAGTATTTGAGGGTCTATATCCAATACATAATTTTCACTTATTATTCTGAATATAGAGCTGAAAATGTCAAACGATTTGTTTATTTTAAAATATATATCTGTTTGGAATGACACCAAAAAAAGTGAAATTACTAACGCTACACACCAAAATTTAAATTTATGTAATTTCATTTTAGAACTTATTTTTTAAATATTGTGTAACTGAGTCAACGCTTATTCTTTCTTGTAGCATACTATCCCTATCTCTGATTGTTACAGTATTATCATCAAGTGATTGCCCATCTACAGTAATACAAAAGGGTGTACCAATTTCATCTTGTCGTCTATATCTTCTTCCAATTGCTCCTGATGTGTCAAACTGGACTTTAAAGTTTTTTTGTAATTCATGATAAATTTTTTGGGCATATTCCGGCATTCCATCTTTATTTACCAAAGGGAAAATGGCGGCTTTAACAGGTGCTAATGAAGGCTTAAACTTCAGAACAGTTCTTGTATCTTCTTTCCCTTCCTCTATCATTTTTTCTTCGGTATAAGCATTACATAGGAATGCCATTAATCCACGCGAAACACCGCCAGAGGTCTCAATCACATAGGGAGTATATCTTTCATTATTAACTGTATCAACAAACTCCAACTTTTTGCCTGAGTATTCGGTATGGCTTTTCAAATCGAAATCGGTTCTGGAATGGATACCTTCAATCTCACCCCAACCAAAAGGAAATTCAAACTCGATGTCAACAGCAAAATTTGCATAATGTGCAAGTTTGTCGTGTAACTTCCATCTCATTTTTTCTTCCTTCATACCATTTTCAAGATACCAGTTCCAACGCTGGACTTTCCAATATTCAAACCAATCCTTCTCGCTACCTGGTTTCACAAAATACTGCATTTCCATTTGTTCAAATTCCCTTGTTCTGAAAAGGAAGTTTTTGGTATTTATTTCATTACGGAATGCCTTACCAATTTGTGCTGTGCCAAATGGTATTTTCATACGTGATGATTCCATTACATTTTTGAAGTTAACAAAAATTCCCTGAGCCGATTCAGGTCTCAGATAAACTATACTCGAAGCATCTTCAAGTGGTCCTACGTATGTTTTAAACATCAGATTAAAATTCCTTACTTCTGTCCAGTCCATAGTTCCAGAAACAGGGTCTTTAATTGCATGTTCCATTATAATATCGTAGTAATCGGAATTATCATCCACTTTAGATAATTTATCAGCAATTGTTTTTGCTTCTTCAGTTTTATTCTTTTTGATTAGTTTCGCAATAAATTCTTCTATCAAATTATCAGCTCTGTAACGGGATTTACTAGTTTTGTTATCAATCATTGGATCGCTGAATTGCTTAGTATGCCCACTGGCATCCCAAGTTTTTGGGTGCATAAGAATTGCAGCATCCAAGCCTTCTATATCATCGCGATAGGTCATTGCTTTCCACCAGGAATTTTTTATATTTAACAAAAGTTCAACCCCAAGTGGACCGAAATCCCAACATCCATTCAAACCGCCATATATTTCCGATGATTGAAAAACAAAACCTCTTCGTTTTGCAAGTGAAATGATACTTTCTAATTTAATCATTATTATGAGCCACTCAATTATAAATTAAAAATACAAAAATAATTCTTTTGACTCGTAAATTTGATTTTTATTTAAATCCTACTCACTTTTAATTATTATACAAAACTTTTGATAATAAATAACGTCTATATTGCCTATGGAAATAATAAGAGATGTTAATATTAACAAGAATATTGATTACGAATTAACTGAAATCAATATTCGTGGGGCAAGGGAACATAATTTAAAGAACATTGATTTGGAGCTGCCCAGAGACAAATTTATCGTTATTACAGGGCTTTCCGGTTCAGGAAAATCGTCATTGGCATTTGATACAATTTACGCAGAGGGTCAGAGACGCTACGTTGAGTGTTTATCCCCCTATGCAAAGCAGTTTTTGGGTGTTATGAAAAAGCCTGATGTTGATTTGATTGAAGGATTATCACCCGCCATCTCAATAGAACAAAAATCAATATCTCATAATCCAAGATCAACCGTAGGTACCACTACTGAAATTTATGATTATATTCGTTTATTGTTTGCTAAAATTGGCGTTCAATACTGTGGCGATTGCAACATACCGGTTGTTAAAAAGTCCTTCGATCAAATTACATCTGAAATTATTAACAAATATACTGATAAGTCAATTATTATTGTGGCGCCACTTGTAAAAGCAAGAAAAGGTCATTACAGAGAACTCTTTGAAACTTTGATAAAACAGGGATTTTCAAAAGTCAGAGTCGATGGTATAATAAGAACACTTGAGTCAGGAATGAAATTGGACAGGTATGTTGTTCACGATATAGATGTGGTAATTGATAGAATTCCAATTATGGGCGATTACCTCCATAGGCTTAACGAATCAATAGAATTTGGGCTTAACAAGGGTGAGGGTATTATCTCGATAATTGATGATGCGAGAATGGCTAATTCTAATCTAATAAATGAAAAATCTGAGCTTTACAGCATCAACAATTCCTGCCCTTCTTGTGGCAAATCATTCGAAAATCTTGCTCCAAATATCTTCTCTTTTAATTCACCTTATGGTGCATGTCCCAAATGTAATGGAATAGGGTATTACGAAGATATTGACCCAAGTTTAATTATATCTGATATAGATTCTCCTATTTTCGGAGGAGCTGTTCATTTTCTAAATCGAAAAGATAAAGATAACAAAAGTTATCAATATTTTAACTGGTTAACAAAACAAATATCAAATTTTCTAAAAAACAGTAAAGTTGACCTCGAATTACCTCTTTCAAAATATCCTCCTGAGATTCTGAATATGCTACTTATGAACGGGAATAATGATGAGACTTCCGAAACAATCACAATTGGTAGTTACTCCATCAATGTTAATGCAAATTTTGAGGGATTAGTTCCTATATTACAAAAAATAATGAACAAAGCTGTTGATAGTGATGAAAAAAACAACTTATCATATTTAATTAAAAATTATGATTGCGATGAATGTAAGGGTGCGAGGCTCAAGAAAGACAGTCTTAATGTAAAATTAATGAACTATAATATTGCTGATTTAGTTGATATGGACATTCCAGATACAAAATTGGCTATGAAGAGTATTTCTGAAAAAATAAGTACCAGAGATTTACAAATTTCCAATATTATATTCAAAGAAATTATCTCACGATTAGAATTTCTTGAAGAAGTAGGGCTTTCATATATCAATTTAAACAGAGCAGTAAACACACTCTCAGGTGGAGAGTCTCAAAGAATTAGACTTGCCTCCCAAATCGGATCAAAATTAGTTGGAATTACTTATGTTTTGGACGAGCCAAGTATAGGTCTTCATCAACATGATAACGACAAGCTGATAGCCTCGCTAATTCGCCTAAAAGACCTTGGTAACACTGTGATTGTAGTAGAGCATGATAAGGCAATGATAGAAAGTTCAGATTTGTTTGTAGATATTGGTCCTGGAGCAGGAATTCATGGTGGTAAAGTTATTTTAAAATGCGACCCCAAGAAAATAAAATATTTGGACAAAAATGATTTGGAAAGTTCTATTACCGCACAATATCTTCTTAATATCAAAAAAATTATCCCCAACGAAAAACCGAGAACAGGAAATGGAAACTTCATAGTTTTGCATGGTGCAAAGGGTAATAATCTAAAAAATGTAACTCTGACTATTCCTTTAAATTCTTTGGTTTGTATATCTGGCATGAGTGGTTCTGGTAAGAGTTCTTTGATTAATGAAACTCTTTATCCAATATTGGCTAATAATTATAATCCCAGAAGTAGATTAAGTTCTTTAAATTATAAAAAAATAGATGGATTGGAATTTATTGATAAAGTAATAGAAATTGACCAAAGTCCAATTGGTAGAACACCAAGGAGTAACCCTGCAACTTATACAGGAATATTCACACTTATTAGAGATTTCTTTGCCATATTACCCGAATCACGTATCAGAGGTTATAAACCCGGTAGGTTTTCTTTCAATGTAAAAGGTGGTAGATGTGAAGAGTGCGAGGGGGCAGGCATTAGAAAAATTGAAATGAATTTTTTGCCCAATGTATATGTTAAATGTGAAGCGTGCAACGGCAAGAGATATAATTCCGAAACATTGACAATCAAATTTAAAAACAAGTCCATTTCCGATGTATTGGATATGACTGTGGAGGAAGCTGTAGATTTCTTTAAAGATATACCAAAATTAAATAAAAAACTTAGTACATTATTTGAAGTTGGATTAGGATATATTACTTTAGGTCAACAAGCACCTACTCTATCGGGTGGAGAAGCCCAACGTGTTAAATTGGCAACCGAGTTATCAAAAGTCAGCACTGGCAGAACTCTTTACTTATTAGATGAACCTACCACAGGCCTGCATTTTGAAGATATCAACATTTTACTTAAGCTTTTACAGAAGTTAGTGGATAAAGGAAATACTGTCTTAATAATTGAGCATAATCTCGATGTTATTAAATGTGCGGATTGGATTATTGACTTGGGTCCCTATGGCGGCAAATATGGTGGGCAAATTGTGGCTGAGGGTACTCCCGAAAAAATCGCTAAAACAAGAAAAAGCATAACTGGTCGCTATCTGAAAAAGGAGCTTAAACAATAATGGATTCCCAGAATATCAATAGATTATGCCCTTATAGTATAGAGGGAGATATAATTATTATCCAAATTGAAGCAAGCCCTGAAATTGTTGTTGGTGCAGAATTTAAATTATATAAAAAAGATTCTTTGGATTATTTAAAAACTTGGAAAATTGGCTGCCAAGATGGTGAAGTATCCAGAATTGGAAT
>CAYUZZ010000083.1:0-8112 GCA_964449505.1 uncultured Hyphomicrobiales bacterium
GTTTATCAGGAACAAGTTATGCAATTAGTTCAATTGATTGCTGATTTTACTTTAGGGCAGGCTGATATTCTACGAAGAGCCATGGGTAAAAAGCAAATATCATATATGGACAAAATGAAACCTGCTTTTGTGCAAGGTGCCGAAAAACATGGAATTGACGAAAAATTAGCTCTCGAAATATTCGATTTGATTTATAAATTTGCAGATTATGGATTCAATAAATCTCATTCCCTTGCTTATTCTTATTTGGCATATCAAACCGCATGGCTAAAAGCCCATTATCCAACAGAATTTTTGGCTTCTGTGATGTCTTCTGAATTGAACGATCAAAATAAAATTGTTAATTTATTGGGTGAAGCCAAGAAATTTGGGATAAAAGTTTTTCCTCCAGATATTAATAAATCTACAGCGAATTTTTATGGAAATGGGAAAACTATTTATTTTGGATTGGCAGGCATCAAAAATGTCGGTGTTTCTGCTGTCAATAAAATTGTGCTGGTGAGAAAAGAAAAACAATTCGCTTCCTTTTTCGATTTTTTAGCAAGAATTGACACTAAAATACTAAACAGGAGGATATTAGAAGCACTCATTTGCGCAGGAGCTTTTGATTTAATTCATCCTGATAAAAGGGCGGCACTATTTAACAGCGTTGATTCAGGTATGGAATTTTCTAAGTCAATGCAAAATAATTCGAGTGATATGGAAAGTTTATTTGGTGCAGAAATTAACAAGCAAGTAAGGGTAGAGCCCGAATTACCCGATATAAGGGAGTGGGATGATTTGGAAAGGTTATCCAAAGAAAAGGATTATCTTAATTTCTATATTACAGGACACCCCATGCAAAATTTTGAACCAATTATCAGGTCTATAAATAATACGGATTTATTAAAAATTGTTGCCGATAAAAGAAATGTAAGGTATAGTGGAATGGTTTCTACAATTACCAAAAAAAGAGATAAAAAAAATAATATAATTGCATTTGCTATTGTTGAAGAATTTTCGAGTAAGGCTGAATGTATATTTTGGGGTGATGTCTATGAAAGATACGGGCATTTGCTTAGAGAAGGTGAACTGATAATACTAACCGGTAGTATTCAAGATAACGAAGATGATTTGAAAATTGTAGTCAACGAAGTTTACGAGCCCGAAGATGCAATTAGCAAATTCTTTACTGGCTATAAAATTTGGCTTAATACTGATGACCCTGATGCAAAAGATAAAGTTATTAGTATGCACAAAAAGCTATCTAACCACAATTTGCCATCAAAGAAATTAAGATTTTTCCTTACAAATGAGGAGAAGACATTCCGCAAAACTTATGTATCGCTTGATTGTCCAATTAGGGTAGATTATCAGTCGATTCAAATTATGACAGATTTGTTTGGTAGTTCTAATTTGCAAATGGAAACAAGTTGATAATTAGCATAATTATTGTTACTTTAACAATTCTATTTGTGTATTTTTTTACTATTTATTGGAACACAATGAAAACTCGAAATTATTTTTTAATGATGCTAACTTTTTTAATTTGCATATCATGCGGAGATGACTCGGTAACAGGTCCTCCAGTCATCAAAGCTTCAAAGGGTAAGATTACTGTTTTTGACACCAAAACTGATAGTGTAGCTGTTGGTATTAGAATAGAACTATACTATGTTTTGATTCAAAAAGGAAATAGTTTTTCAAGCAGCATCTTCTCACTTGCACCAAATCCTTTCTATGATTTCTCAACCTTTGAATATGAAGTATTAGATCCAGTAGATGTAGAAATAAGTATTGCCGAAATCATTTCAGGAAAATCATATAAAATAATTGGCTTAAATGCACCAAGCGGTTATCATTCCCAGATATTTAATTTGTCAAATTTTTCTGAAATAAACCCTGGATTTTATAGAGCCTATTACAAACAAAAAAATGTCGCGGTTGATTCCCTTAATCTTATTTATTGTAATTTGGAACAAGCCAATTTACTGAGTCAGGAAGGAATATTTTTCATGTTAAATAAATTGACTGATTCAACGGGAGTAATTAACTTGGAAGATTTAAATCCGAATTGGGTGGGGCAGGGAATTACAATCACAAGTGAAACTGGACAGAAAATCAATTCCCTTAAGGTATCAAATCAAATCAAAATTTATTTGTATGACGCTAATAATGTCAAAATAAGGGAAATGGAAACCGACTTTACGACCTTAATATCAGATGGATTATTGATTAAGTTATAATTTCTTGAAAAAAACAGAACGCTGATAAAATTATTTTTGTGCTCATATCATATCTTTAAACTGTTCCAAAGATTGTGGATTTGCAAGTGCAGATTTATTTTTCACTTCTTCGCCCATAATAGTTTTAAGTACAGCCAGTTCCACTTTTTTGCCATTCAAAGTGTGTGGTATATCACTAATTTGATGGAAATGTTTGGGTAAATGTCGGTTAGTCAAATTAGTTTTAATTTCATTTTTAATTTTATCAATTAATTTGCCATCTAATTTTATTTGATTTTTTAAGATAACGAATAGAGCAATTTCGATGTCATTTTCTTTAGGAATTCCAATAACCAATGAATCCAAGACCTCTTCGATTGATTCCATCACTTTGTAAATCTCTGCAGTCCCTATTCTTACGCCGCCTGGATTAAGAGTCGCATCGCTTCTTCCATAGACAACTATTCCACCTCTTTCGGTAATTTTAATATAATCACCGTGACGCCAAACTCCTGGGAATGTAGTAAAATAGGCATCAGTATATTTTTCGTCATCTGTATCATTCCAAAAGTATATAGGCATGGAGGGAAATGGTGCTGTGCAAACAAGCTCGCCCTTTTCCTCTAATATAGATTTGCCATTATCGTCCCACGATTGAACTTTCATCCCCAAACCCCTGCATTGAATTTCTTCAGAATAAACAGGTAAGCAAGGGTTTCCGAGCATAAAGCACGAAATTATGTCTGTACCCCCGGATATTGATGAAAGTTGCAAATTTCCCTTAACATTTTTATATACCCAAGCAAAATCATTTGAAGATAATGGCGAACCTGTTGACAATAAAACTTTAAGAGAATCTAAATTGAAATTATCAGCAGGAACAATGCCTTCATTTCGACAAGAACTTAAAAATTTGGGACTTGTGCCTAAAACACTGATTCCAAGATTTCCAACGAGTTGCCACAATCTATTGATATTTGGATAGGAAGGGCTTCCATCAATTAATACAACAGATGACCCCACAGCAAGTGATGATACTAACCAATTCCACATCATCCATCCACAGGTGGTGTAGTAAGTAATAATATCAAGGTCTGTCAGATTGGTATGCAGCACCAACTCCTTGAGATGCTGAAGAAGTGTCCCACCCTGACCGTGCACAATACATTTCGGGACACCTGTAGTACCCGACGAATACATAATGTATAGTGGGTGGTCGAAGTCTAACTGCTCGTAATCAATATCATCAGCATCATTATCAATGAAATCATCCCATGAAATGAACTTGCTGTTTTTAGGAATATCAAGTCCTAATTGATTAATTATTACTACTTTTTCAATTTGAGGGATTCTCTCTGTAATTTCTATTACAGTATTTAATGTTGTAAAATCTTTGCCATTGTACGTATAGCCATCTACTGCAAATAATACTTTTGGTTCTACTTGCGAGAATCTGTCAAAAACCCCCTGAACACCAAAATCTGGCGAAGTTGATGTCCAAATGGCACCAATAGACGAGCAGGCAAGCATTGCACTAACAGATTCCACATTATTGCTTATGAAAGCAGCTACACGGTCAAATTTCTTGACGCCCTGATTTTTTAGAGCAAAAGCTAATTTAGCAGTTGTATCATATAACTCGCTGTATGTAACCTTTCTAATTGGCTTTTTCTCAGCACTATAAATCAAAGCTATTTCTTCATCCGCAAACCGGAGTAAATTTTCAGCATAATTTAACTTTGCACCAGGGAACCAATTATAATTCCTAATATCCTTTGGGTCAGAATTCTTTAATTGTGTTATCGTGCTTTTTGCTTCTGTGGAATAGATAATATCGCAAAAGTTCCACACTGCATCCCAAAAATTAGCAATGTATTTTATTGACCAATCATACAACTCGTTGTATGTTTGAAGATTTATTTTGTAATTTAAATTTATAAAATTACGGAATTTGCTTACATTAGCATTTTCAATATGCTCAGGGCTTGGACTCCACAGTGGTATTTTATTCATTTTCAATAATATTTCATTTAAAAACAATGTAACGAAAAATGAAACATAAGATTGAAAAAAATTTATCCTTTATAAATAGTAAAGTAAAAATTAGTACCAACATTCTCAGTAGAATCGAACCAAATTTTCCCACCCAGTCCGTCTAGTAAGTCTTTTACAAGAATCAAGCCAAGACCGCTACCGGATTCGCCCATAGTTCCCATTCTCTTGTTAATAAAACGGATATTTAATATCTTTTGCTGTGTTAGTTCGTCAATTCCGACGCCATTATCCGAGATAAAAACAGTTACATAGTTCTGTTCCATATTTGCAACCCCAACTTTAACCATACCACCCGCATAAGAGTATTTTATAGCATTGGAGAGTAAATTTCTAAATATAGTATTTATTATGTTTAAATCGGACTTTATCATTGTATTGTCAGGTATTTCGTTACAAAATTTGATTTTTTTTAGCTGGGAATAATTTTTGAATAATTTTAAGTTATTCTCAACAAGTTCTCTTAGGTTGTAATCAGATACAAATATACTTATCCTGCCACTTTGCATTCTTGACCAATCGAGCAAATTCTCTAATAAATCATTCACTTGGTTGATGCCATCATAAATCTGGTCGCTCAAAATGACAGCCTCTTGATTATCTGATTGGCTCTCTAAGGATTTAAGATATGCAGAATTATCCAAAATCAACCTGAGATTATTTTTCATATCATGGGATAAAATTGATAGAAAGCGGTCTTTTTTTGAATTTAACTCAGTAAGATATTTTTCAGATTCAAGCAATCGGTTATTGATTGCTTTGAATTGAACTAATTGATCGGAAAGGATACTATTGGCGATTATTAATTCGTTATTAGCTCTTTTTAATTCCGATTCCATGACTTTAAAATCAGTAGTATCAACAATTGTTGACAACAAATACATCTTAGAGTTTAGAACAAAAGGTGTGGAGAATACATCTACGTTGCATATACTATTATTGGCAATCCTATGAACAAATTTAAAATGATTTCGCTTAAACTTTTTGGCTTTAAGCATCTCTGATTTAACTTCTTCGTAAGAAAGTACGTTTATCTCGGAGATGTTCATGCTGATGATTTTCTCCAAAGAATATTGATAAAAATCTAAGGCAGCTAAATTTGCAAGAAGAATGCTTCCATCTTCGGGATCAATCAAAAGCATAACAGATTTGTTGAAAAGAAATAATTCTACGAGAAAGCTTTCATTGTTCTCAAAATTAATTCCCAAGGAATTTAGTACATTGTCTAAAATCTCTTTCTCAATTAATACATACGGAGAATAACCACTTATCAGTTTACTGTAATAAGACTGTTTGTTTTCGTGAGTTGATTCGCCGATATCCATTTTATTTTAGACCATAATATTAGTGCATAAATAATTAATAATATCGAAAAAAACAAATATTTAATTTAAAACTCGTATTTTTACAAATAGTGTTAAGAAAAGATTGTTGATTTATTATCCAAAAACATTACTTCAGAGGTGGTATTTTATGTCTATAACCATAAAAGAAGTTCTAACAAAAGACGATTTTAAGAGATTTGTTAAATTACAATATGATATTTACAAAGGTAATCAATTCTTTGTTCCGCCAATATTCAAAGATGAACTTGGTACTTTTGATAAATCAAAAAATCCAGCATTTTTGGATTCCGATGCTAAATTTTTTTTAGCAGAACGTGATGGAAAAATAGCTGGTAGAATTGTGGTTATCAACAACAAGCCTGCAAACCTAAAAAACAAAACTAAGAATTTACGATTTAGTTGGTTTGAGTGTGTTGACGATTATGAAGTTGCCGAAGCTTTATACGATGCAGCAGAAAACTGGGGTAAATCATTGGGTATGAATACAATTAGCGGACCACACGGCTTTTGTGATTTGGATCCACAGGGCATGTTGATAGATGGATTTGATAAAATTGGAACAATTGCAGGATTTTACCACCATCCATATTACCAATCATTAACAGAAAAATATGGATTTTTAAAAGAAGCTGATTATTTAGAATTTCTTTCTGAACCACCTTACGAAAGTGGAATTCCTGAAAAAATGCTTAATACTGCCGATTGGGCTATGAAAAGGTACGGTTATAAATTATTACACTACCCTACAGCCAAAGAATATGTGAAGCATGGCAAAGTAATTTTTCAGTTAATGGAAGACAGCTTTAAAGATAACTTCGGTACAGTTCCACTAAATAAAGTGCAAGTGGATTATTATATCAAAAAATATATTTCCTATGTAAATCCTGATTTAATTAAATTAGTGGCTGATAAAAATGATGAGCTGATTGGTTTTATGATTACTATGCCAAATTTATCGAAGCCTTATCAAAAGGCGAATGGGAAACTTTATCCATTTGGTATTTTTCATCTGATGAAAGGATTTAAAACTTATGATATACTTGATTTTTATCTTGCTGGGGTAAGAAAAGATTATCAGGGTAAGGGTGTTGACTTGATTATGGTTGTTGAAATAGTTAAAACAGCAATGGAATTTGGGTTTAAATATGCTGAGTCGAATCAGGAACTTGAAAACAATTCTAAGGTGCATTCTGAATGGAAATTTTTTAACCCCGTAATGCACAAACGACGCAGGATTTATAAAAAAGCTATTAAATATTAAAATAAATTGTAACTAAATCGCCTTTTAAATAGTCTATATTAATAGATTTAAGATAAATTTAGAAACTTAATTTTAAAATATATATATGTAATGGTTACTGCTATGATTAAAAAAGTATTCCCTATATTATTCATCTTTTTGTTTACATTTACCATGAATGTTGTAAATGCCCAAATTGCTCGAAGTTACGTGCCTAATTATCTAAAAGCCGATTTCTTTGAGAAATTTCCGGACTTTTATAAATATAAATTAGGACAGAAAGTTAGATATTATCCTACAGAACCCGATATGTTGGGCAAACCGGACAAAGTTAGATTCCTTAGCTCAGACGGTATAGAATCTGTCAATATATCTGGATCAATTTGGACAAATGCTCAAACAGAAACATGGATATCTCTAAACCCTGCTGACCCACTAAATATAATTGCCACTGCAAATGATAATGCTTATTTGAGTGGACAAGATAATTGGAGAATGAGTGCATTTGTAACCACCGATGGTGGGGCAACATGGATACATAGTGGCACCCCAAGGAATCAAGCACAATGGTTTTCTCCTTATCAGAATCAAGCAACGATTTTCGACCCTGCAATCACACATGATTCTAAAGGCAATGTTTATTATGCTTATGGTTTTGCTGAAACCGCATTCGATAACGAAGTTGGCAAAAATAAAAATGGTGTTTTTGTTGTGAAATCAACTGATAAAGGCATTACTTGGGATGGTATTAAAAATGGGTCCGAAAATGGCATTATGGCAATTACCTTTGACGCATTATCGAGCGATGGAAATCCATTCCATGACCGTTATACAATTACAGCAGACAAAAGTAGTACATCACCCTATCAAGATAATGTTTATATAACATGGAGAGTTTTTGGTGGGACAGATGGTGTTGTTCTTTCTACATCTTCAGACGGTGGCGAAAATTGGACTGCATACAAAAGAATTGCAAATGGTGGGCAGGCACCAATGCCAGTTACAGGTTCTAATGGAGAATTATATGTAACATGGATAGCTCCAGATTTCAATAATCAAGCAAGAGCGATGTTTGCTAAATCTACCAATGGAGGTGTATCATTCAGTACTGTGATTGAAGCACAAAAAGTATTTAGTATTGGAGTTTACGACCAATCTAATGGTAGAAATATATTAGATTCGAAACAAGATATTCGTGTTTCATCTGCTCCACAAATAGCAGTTGATAATTATGATTCTCCCTACAAAGGTAAGATATATATTGTGCAGG
>CAYUZZ010000084.1:0-8032 GCA_964449505.1 uncultured Hyphomicrobiales bacterium
AATAGAATTGACAAGGATATTGCTACCTCCATTTTTTTTCCAAATAGTAGGATTTGAAGTATAAGTATAAGGATAAACAATCGAGCCGCCAATATTTAATGTATCAGGTTTCAGCAAATGAAAGTCCACATTTTCAATTTTTGCTTCACCAACAATTGTTCTTCTGCCTAAATCATCATATTCAACGAAACTAAACTTATGCTCATCCTTTTGTTTCATATTCTGACTAAATCTTATTTGACCAGTTTTATCATATTGATATTTCACACTATCTAAATCAATTTGATATTTTTTAATAACCCTACCATATTTATCATAATAGTAAAGTGTAGTATCGCCTTTAGGATTGATAATAGCTGATAATTGATTAAGATCATTATAAACATATTTTGTTTTTAGTCTAAAATGACCCTGTAAATTAGTTGTATCATCATCAATAGTCATTCTTAATCTTCCCAATCCATCTAAATATTTTGTAAAACGAATACCTAACTCATTTGTTTGGATTACTCTAATACAAATACCGTAATATTCCTCACCATCTACAACATCAGCTATTAAAGGGTCATCTGATAAAAGATATTCAGTAGTTTGATTATTCATATTGCCTTCTTGGTCAGTAAACTGTATTGGACTTCCTTTTTCATCAAATTGAATTTTGCTGAAATTGTTATTTGGTTCTTTATAAACTATCGTTCTATCAGTAGTATTATATGTATTTGAAAAAACATCAGTTCTAACTGGATTATAAGGATTACCTATAAAAATGGAGTCACTTAGATTTAAACCGGCAGCAGAATAAACTCTTTTAACACCTGTATATCTACCAGCTGAAAAATTATCAGTTTTGTCAAAGCCACTAATATGAGTATTAGGAAATTTTCTTGGATAGTAATTATATTCACCAATAACCTTATCATCAATTTTTGCTAAACTTAATTGCTGATTATTTTCGTTGTCATATACAAATTTGTAAGTAAAATCATTTTCATCATTAATTGTAACAGAAGCACCTACAGAAAGACAGGGACTGAATGGCTGCCCCAAATCGGGTAATTGAATAAAACCACCATTTGTTCCTGATGATATAATAAAAGATAAAGTCTGGTTTAGAGGCAAGTTTTCAAAATAGGATTTGACTTCGATCAAATCAATAAAAACTTCCGGAGCTTTGTATTCACTGCTAACCAAATCGCATGAATTTGGTAGAATACTTATTGGATAACATCCAACAATAACGTTTGTTTCAAAGTTTAATTCTGGTATTTTAATATTAATATTTGAACAATTATTGGGTGCAACCTCCAATAATAATTTTAACTTTAAATCTGTTATGGAAGCATTTCTATGAAAAATATCGAATTGACTTGGCTCGTAAGTAAGAGTTACTATCTTTTCAGTTAATTGATATTTATTTTCAACAGTTAACGAATCAATATTATTACTACTAATTAGTTCAAGTTTTTTTCCAAATTCAAGGTTTGTAAAGGAATTTGTAATTACCGGTGATGATTGTTGATACTGATAATTTGATCCCCTATTTGAAGATGTAGTAACAATATTAGTATTTTGAGCTAATGTAATTGGTACGCATTCATCAACAGTCGAAGAAATTGATGAAGTTGCAGAACTAGTTGGAAAATCATAAGGGTGTCTTACAACCGTTGTGCGACCCAAATCATCATATTTAGTTTGGTAATACCAACCATTTGGATCAATATATCCTGATGTAAGCCCATAATTATTTAATTCAAAAATATTATTAAGTCTTGTAGTATCCAATTGGATATTTGAACCATCCCAAATATAATTTCTGACATTATATGTAGAAGCTAATGGTCTTTCAAATTGATAGTATCTTTGATAAAACTCTACTGGATCGCTTTCCTGATTATTCTTCATTATGAGACCATTTGGAGGATTATTATCATCACAACCAGGAATATCTTTGTAATCATACCATGAATTTACAAATCTACCTTTATTATCAGAAATTTTGTTCATAAGGTTCCTATCCCAACCCATGTTGTAATCATATTTATTGGCAAATTCCCATTTATCGGAATTGAATGCTAAAACTGAATCTCTAAGCAATGCACCTCTTCTATGTGTTGGAGCAGTTGGTCCCGGATCGAAATTTCGCTCATAAACATTCTTAATTCCACCTAATGTATCCCCATTTTTAATAACAAAAACCATACTGTCCAATCCATATATTGGTGGAACATTGATCTTAGTTGTATTATAGATTGTATTAAAGATATTACCAAATTGAAAAATTCCAAAGTGCAAATTTTATTGATTGTAATAATCACTGCTCTCTTTATTCCAATTTTTATCATATCTGTAATTATCTTGATTATATAAAAATGGTAAATTAATATAAAAAATTTCTGTTGAGTCAATCAATCCATAATCATTTGTATTATTTAAGTTTGTATAACGTGCTATTGTATGCTTTTTTATTCCCCAATTATATGCTGAATCCATTGATAAATCACCTTCCATTCCTATACTTTTAGATGCGGAATTGAAACTTAAATCATTTAAATTTTCAAATTTATAAAAATGATTTTCTTTCGATTTTTTCATTAAAATTCCATTTTTTTCAAAACTTGAAAATGAAACAGAATCTATAATAAAACATGACTTGTATTCATTATTTACATTATCATAGAAATTCTGATATTCTTTTTCTATGGTAAATACCTCATCACCTTTTGTGCTTACGGATTTCATAAGCAAGGGAAAATGTAAATCTGAAGAATAATAATTCTGCCAATGATTATATCTGATTGGCTTTACCCTGTAATCACTAAAAGATAACTCACTTATATTTATTAAGTTTAGAATATAATTTCTATTAGTGATGGTTGATTTTCTAAAAATTCCAGGATATGCGACATCATCAAAAATTATATCGTAATCAACAGATGCAATTTTGCTATGAGTCGAAGTTTTCAAGTTATCAAAAACCTCTACGCTATCAATCATTGAATATTGATCAGGATCAAGTTTTGATGTATCACTTGATGAATAACTATATGTATTGTCTCCTGATAAGTATGTAAATTTTGTAAGCAATCTTTGACTTGAAATCTTATTCATTTTGAGATTATAAATATAAAAATTTGTATCTATCAAATTATAAGATGAAGATGATAAGCCACCTATTTTTACAATTTTCGATTCATAGTCAAAGGAAACAATATTACCCATTGGATCAACAATTTTATCAATGTAATATAAACCATTAGATCTATTGGCATTATAAAACTTTTTACGCTCTGTTATAGAATCTTTACTTATAGCGAATCCTTCACTTTCATTATTATATCCATCGTGATATTTAAAAAATTCCTTCGAACGTTGATCTATAGAGTCTTTTATTTCATCATAATATTGACCATTATAATCAAACGCTAACTCCATATTAGAAGCATGCAAATCCTTTTTTGTAAGACTTAATGCATATTTTTGACCAAATGTTTCTATTGTTATTTCATTATTTGAATATGCAATTTTATGATTGGCAAATTCTTTTATCAATGCCCTACCTCTAAGTAATTCCACGTTTAGTTGAGTTGGTTTATGTTGATCCCTCTCAAACTTTGATAAATTCCTCAAGGATGAATTGATTTCTTCAAGATAAAAAATAGTGGCTTTTGGGAGCATATAGAAAGCATCATATCCTTTCTTTTGCAAATCTTCTCTAGTCCCAAATGGGGAAACATATTCTCTAAATACATATTCAAGCCCATTTCCAGGGTAATATTTCACTATTCTTGGTTTTATTTGAAGTATCTCACTACTGCCGTTTTCAATTATTTTTGTCCTAATGTAAGTTGGCCAATAGTTGTTTGTATCATACTCAACTATAGCGAATCCATTTGTATTAATACCTTCTTCATAGTACAAACCAGTAAATGTTTTATCATCAGTAACACCGGTTCTCCATGAAGTATTTTTTAATTCCAAAATACTACCATCATCTCTAAGTAAATGAATAAAATCTTGAAAGTATTTGTCATTAGGCGTTTGAAGATTATTACAATAATCATATCCATCTATCAACCAAATATTATCATATTCTGTTTGTTTTAATTTATTGTAATGCCAACTTGCAAAGTGTCGTATATGAGGATAAGGTATACTCAAATCTGTTATTGATTCATAATGAACCATATCCCTCCTATCTTCGAAAACATCATCTACGTTAGGTTCATATTTATCATCTAACTTAGAGTTTTCATCAAGCAAAGGATTATTACCATATAAATCAAAATTTTTAAGTGGATCATTTTGATTTTTAATATAATTACTATGAAACCTTTGATTTTGAGACAAAACCTGTATAGCAAAACCATTTACTCCGATAATCCAGGCGGGGCTAGTTTTGGTCAATTTCACCCAAGCGTCATTATCCCTAAAGGGAAAAAGTGTATCTTTACGTTCCTCAGTAAATCCATGAAACTCAAAAGCAGAGAAAGTAAGATTGCTAATATAGTTTACTTTCACACTTACTGGATAGCCATCAATTGTTGTATTCGATATGGGATAACTATATTGCATATATCCATTGATTGGAGATATATGATAATTACCTTCATTAACAGCATTTAATTGAGCAAAACTAATCTTTGTAAATGATATTATATACAAATTAAGAATTAAAATTATTTTTATCGCTTTCATATTTTCACCCTATTTAGATATTAAGAATTTTTGACTGTAAATCGTTCTTCCATCTTTCGAAAGTAACATCAAGTAAGTCCCATTCAAAACATCATTGAAGGAAAGATTTTCTTTATGAAACACTTGATTTACCTTAATTTTCTTTTCTAATATCAATCTCCCAGTTAAATCAATAATTTGAATCTGATACTCTCCTTGCTCTAAACCATCATATTCAATATTAATATTATTTTCAGTGGGAATAGGGTATATAGTTGCAGTGATTATTATTTGCTCACCACAACCGGGACATGAATGTTTAAAAAGAGGTGGGGGTAATAACACATCATCAATCTTAGGTAGCTCATAATATGTTCTATATGGCTCTCCTCTCAATTCACAATTTCTGAAATCGTTACCATGCACAAGATGTTTGGCTTTATAAGGATATAGTTGATTCATTAATATCATATTTAGGTTTATTGCAGAAATTGTGTCCAAACCGCATTGACCAAAAAGAATTATGGCTGTAGATGTATCTTTTGTAGTAACTGAATCAATCCTAAGTTTACCAGAACTTATAAATATTATGTCAGAAATTGTATCCCTATTGAATTTTCCAAACAAATAATTAACATTTAAATTTTCCCATTGAGAATAATTAAAACTAGTTGAAAAAACCTTAGGGTAGGTTATTGGATTTGGATGTATTATAGAATCCTTGCCCCAAATTACTTTTGTGGGAATGAATATCATATCCAAATTTGACTTACCAATGAGTGTATCCAAACTCTGATCATCATTGTAGTCATCAATATCAATAATTGTTTGAAAAATATAATTACTATCTAAACCAAAAATATCATGTGGCGAGATAGAAATTATCATTGATATTGCTATCAAATAAATAAAACGCAGTACCATGGTACCTCCAATAAAAATTATTAATTTTAAAAATTTTACCCATATTTAAGGGGTATTTTCCATTTTTTCGTTGGATGATTTATAAATCCAACATACAATTATTAGGTACAAAATAAATAACAATTTGTGCAGCCCTTCTGCGAGGAAGAGCTGCTAAGTTATTGTGTTTTTAGTTTTTTAAATGCTTAATTATTTCAGCTTCTGTTAACATACCTAAAATAGGATCCTTAATACTTCCAGATTTTGTTACAAAAACGTCACTAGCATTAGGTTCATTATCAAATGCAGATTTTGCATCAAATACTGTTGCTTCTTCATTGACAGATATGGTAGTATTAATGTAATTTTTTGTTTCTTCATTGCTTAGCAAATCTTGAACATTTAATTTTTTGATTTCTTTACCTAAATCAGCATTAAGTGAATTTCTTGATATTAACAAATCAATCATACTTCTATGAATTAAAACTTCAAGGACATTATTTGATTTTATCAATGGAATTCGTGAAACTTTATTAGAAATGCAAAAATTCAATAAATCTATTAACAAAATTTCTTTGTAATCTATCCCTTGAGGAATTGGATATTTCTTCATAGATGAAAGTGGGATCATAATATCTAATACTTTGGTATTTTTTAATTTGTCCATAGGATTAATTTTATCAACAAGTGTTTGAACATTTTTATTCGCTGCATCTAGACTTTCTTTACCAAAGTAATATGCTATTACAGCACCAACCCAACTTCCAATTAGAGGGAGAATGATACTTGTTAAACTTTGAATTCCAACTAGAATTTCCTTTGAATCTCCAGTTAATTTACATAAAGTTTGAACAACAATCAATATGATTATGCCAAAACTCAGACCTACTATAAGCCATCCAAGATAATCGCGATAGCTTTTTGATTTATTTTCCATATTTACTCCAAATATTTTTATTATTTCTATCCCCTTCGGCAAGGAAGGGCTTTTTTGAAATAAGTCAATTTAAAAAGTCTCGATTAAAAGGTAAACTGCTGCATTACAGAAATCTTTGGGAATTTTAGTAGTACGTAAAATGGTGTTTCCTTGACTATCGAACTTTCTTTGTTCAATAATTACTTCTTCTTTGCAAACTAAATTGATGGGTAAAATCCCACTTTCCATATTGAGTGAAATTGGAAATGAACCTTCAGCGATTTTAATTATTCTATCATTTGCCAATTCATCAAAATAATTATCAATGTTAGAATTTAGAGTTTCACTTACTACACTGCCTATAAAAGGTATCTCTTTAATTCCAGAACCAATAAGTTTAGAAATAACCTTTAGTAGTATTTTTTCTACCGAACTTCTTTTTATAGCTTGAGAAATCTCAACACTGATAATACAATCTGAATCTATAGATTGACGAAACAACATTTTTTCATGCCATTCTTTATCATAAGCTGTTTCGAAATTGTCCTCAAGTTCCATGTTAACTATTGTTGAAATTTGTTTTACTCCGCTTTCAGGATAATGTAGTGTAAATTTAATTGTATTTACCCCTTTGGAATCAAAAGTACCATTTTCAATAACTCTTACACTTTTCAAAAGAATATCAAAATTCTTAGCCATAATAATTCTCCTAATTTTTTAAAAATACTTATTAAATTTGTGGCACTATGCCACTTTATTTAATACTTGCTTCATTGCTGGGATAGCTTATTTTGCCATCCCTTCTTGCCTTAATTATGTATCGCAAACCTTTTTTGGGGTTTGCTATTTTGTGTATATAACTTGTTTTGGTGATTAAATCCAAAACTGTCCAGTTGCCATCTTTCTCATCCATACATTCAATTACATATTGTGTTTGGGATGAGTTGCAATTACAATTCCAATTTAGCTCTACCGAACCATCAAATTGTAATGTTGCGACCAAGTTACTTGGTTGATTGATTGCGTACTTATGAGCTAAACTTGAATTCATAAAAACATCCTTTACACCAAGACTTGTTTCTTGGATATTACAAGGTGATTTTGCCAGAATATTCTTATTAGCACATAATTGCTCGTAAAAACTTTTCCAATATTCAGCTTTTTGCATTGTTGCGATTAACAAACCCAAAGCAAATAAATTACTGTAAGCTATATCAGCTATATAGTTATTTATTATCCCTTCATTTATTTCTATTATGGATTTGTAATCCGCCATTCTACCTCCATTTTTTTTCTATCAGGTAATGGATTTTAAAATTATTCCATTACCTGAGAATGAAATTGAAAAAAAACTAACAATTTAGCTTTTAGCCCATTTCCTAATCGCTGCTACAATGCTCTCAGTATTCCATCTTACATTTTCTTTTGACCTTTTATTAACTTCATTTGAGATATTTGTTTGACCACGTAGTATTACACCAATAATCGGAATATCATTATCATAAGCTGTATATATTTACCATATCATCTAATCACTAT
>CAYUZZ010000085.1:0-8023 GCA_964449505.1 uncultured Hyphomicrobiales bacterium
GGGCGAAGATAGAGCAAGAATGCTGTTTGATATTACCGAGGGAATAGGCAGAACAAATATAAAAAGAATTCAGCTCGATACCTCCGGCAATCAATTCGAGGGAGCCATATCCGTAAACGTATTGGGTGATGATGAGTTAAATAGAGTCTTTATTAAACTCCTAAGCATAAAAGGAGTTAGAAGTGTAGAGAAAACTGAAGATGCACAAGGCATATAAGGCATATTATGATGGATGAGATAACAATACCTTTCGAAATTGATGATGTATATAGCGGATTTGCTGAATGCAAAGGCGTAATAATGAACGATAATCGAGGTATTATCCTTGAATTTGAAACCGTTGACGCACTTTTTAAAATCATCAAATCAGGAGTAAAAGAAGTATTAATTAATTTTGCTAACATCAGTTCAATAGAATTTAAAAAAGGATTTTTTAGCACGAAGATTATAATCACAACTAAGAGAATCCGCAACCTAAAAAACATTCCAGGGTGTGATAACAATACCATCCGACTAAAAATAAAAAAATCTAACCAAAATCAAGCACGATTGTTTGTGTCGATAGTTAACTTGCAGATTTCTGAGAACAAGCTAAAGAACATTGAAAATGATAATTAAAATTAGAATTTGGATAAGATTTTTTATAATCAAATTCTCAAGAATTGCATCTGAATGGTACGAAAGAGCAACCATGACAGAGCACCTTTTTATGATTGTAATGGCACTGATTATTGGTATTATTGGTGGCTTTAGTGCCGTCATTATCCGATTTCTTGTGGAGTCAATTTCAGAATTCTTTTTTTTGGGCGATGGCTCAATCTTAGAGAGAATTACTGCTACCCCATGGTATCTTGTATTAATAATACCAGCGATAGGCGGGCTGATAGTTGGAATTATTGCAAAATATAGTATTGCCGAAGCTAAAGGTCACGGTGTACCAGAGGTAATACAGGCAATACTTACCAAAGGTGGTGTAATCAGCCCCTTGGTTGCAGTCGTAAAATCACTTACATCATCAATTACAATTGGTACAGGTGGTTCGGTTGGAAACGAAGGACCGATGGTGCAAATTGGTGCTTCGATAGGGTCAGCCATAGGACAATTCTTCAGAGTTAACTCCCGTCGTATGAAGATATTGGTAGGATGTGGAGTTGCTGCTGGTATAGCAGGCGCTTTTAATGCACCGGTTACTGGTGCACTTTTTGCAATAGAAGTGATACTTCTGGACTTTGCGATTATTTCGTTTACTCCAATAATTATATCCTCAAGTATAGCAACTGTTATTGCACATCATTTTATGGGAGATTTTACTGAACTTATGGTTCCACCTGTAATGATGGTTTCACCTTTCGAAACTGTATCATTTTTTGTGCTTGGTGCCATTGCTGGATTGGTATCATATCTTTTTATTAAAACCTTATACTTATTTGAAGAATTTTTCGAGAAATACATCACAATTTCCAGTATAATTAAGCCCGCACTTGGTGGTTTGATAATTGGTTTAACAGGAATCCTATTCCCACAAATTATGGGTATTGGTAACGATTCTATCAATTTGGCTATCAATAACCAAACTATATGGTATCTTGCACTGCTGCTCGTATTTGTTAAAATGCTCGCAACATCACTTACTCTTGCGTCTGGTGGTTCTGGCGGAGTTCTATCACCAGCATTATTTATGGGAGCAATGCTTGGAGCTTTCTATGGATATGTTGTTAATTCTATTTTCCCAGACCAGACAGCCACAAGCAGTGCTTATGCTCTCGTTGCAATGGGTGGTTTGATTGCTGGAATTGTTAGGGCACCGCTTACTGCAATAATCATAGTTTTTGAACTTACCAAACAGACCTCTGCTATTTTACCTCTAATGTTAGTTTCAACTATCAGTCTGATACTCTCCCAAAAGCTCTCCAGAGAATCAATTTATACCTTGAGATTGGTAAAAAGAAAATTAAATTTCAAACATTCTGCCGAAACAAATTTATTAAAAACCATTCTTGTAAAAGATATTTTCGACAAATCCTTCATCACAATTCCAGAAAATACAAAATTCAATGACATTGTAAATTTAATTATTTCGAAAAAACTTAATTGTCTATCAGTTCATTCTATTCACGACAAAAGATTTATGGGACTAATTTCTATAGATACGATTAAGGAAGTAATGTTCGACAAAGAGTTGATTGACAGCATCGTAATAGCTGGCGATATAGCAGACCAAAGTATCAGCAAAATTCATTTAAATGACGATTGCATGATTGCTTACGAGAAAATTAAAAACAGCTCCCACGATGGATTACCGGTTTTCACCGATTTAAACAGCATAACCCAGATAGGTATGTTATGGATACAAGATATTAACGAAGCATTTCACAAGGAAACTGAAAACATCGAATCTACAAGTAATTTTGCAGAAAAACTAATGAAATTAAACCGTCAGAAAGATGTTAGTTTTATTGAAGGTCACCTCATATCTGAAATTCAAGTTCCTGCGATCTTTGCTGGAAAGTCTATAGCTGCACTTAAAATACGAAATAAATATCATATCGAAATAATTGCAATAAAAAAAGAAACCAGCCCAGGACACTATGAGCAAAAAATTCCTCACCCAGATTACATTTTTGTTGAAAGTGACCTAATAATTATTACAGGAGAAAGCGAGAATATCAATATTCTAAGAGACGCTTAATGAATTATTCCCTATTCTGCCTCGAACGCATCCTTCCTTCTCAACTGTGCCTGTCTCCGTTGTTTAATATTCTTTTTGCCACTAAGAATATCTGAGAATATTTTCTTTATATCGAAAAAAGACTTAAAGTTATAATGAGGGATTTTATTCTCTGCACAATAGCGTGCCAAATGTTTTTTTGCAAAAATCACATCAGAATGCTCGGCGGCACAGAAATCAGAATATCCATCTCCAATATAAACAATAATTCCATCATCAGGCACTAAGTTGATAACCGCATTACGCTTGCAAGAAGCACATAGACACCTGCAGGATTGGGTTGCTCCGGGGAATACAGGCTTCACCACACTCGAAAAACTAAGATAATTACACAGCACCGTCTCATTATCCAATCCGATTCTTTTCATTATCGGTAAAATATATTCCGCAAATCCGTCACTAACAATACTAAAGGGAATTTTATTGATTTTACAAAGTTCAGTAAATTCATAAAAATATGGGTCAACCTGATAATTTCCTGTAAATTTCTGAATAATTTCTCTGTTAAAATTTGGAGCCAACGAAGCACAGAGAACTTGCCAATATTGATAAATACTAATTTCCCCATTCTTTAATTGAGTATTGTAAGGCTCGAATTTGCCATAAACTTTAAATAATTCATCACCCAAATCTTTCAGAGTAACAGTTCCGTCAAAATCACAAAATACGTATATTTGCTTATTAATTTTTGTCATAATAAAAATATTGATAATTTATTATTCAAAAATAATTAAATTACAGAGCATAGATTTTCTGATTTACTAAAAAAAAGAGGATTCTTTGAAAGAATTAGCAAAAAGAAGTTTAGTTGCATTAATTGGAATACCCATTATTTTACTTGCGATATATTTTGGTGAAATTTATTTTACAATTTCATTGATGTTTTTATCAAGCTTAACCCTCTCCGAATACTACACTATCATAGAAAATAAGGGTGCAAAGCCAAACAATTATTGGGGAATACTGTTTAATAATATCTTTTTTCTATTGGTTTATTTGGGTTTTCATAATGATAATTTCAACCAGTGGTTGCTTGCGTCAGTCATAATATTTATAATTGGCTCTTTATCACTTCAACTATTATTCGCCAAAAATAATGCCATTATAAATATTGCCACTACAATTGGTGGAATTGCATATATCAGCTTATTTTTTATTAGCTTGCTTTTGATTAGAGAATTCGAGTATTTTTTCCCTCTAAAATACACATTCAATGCCATGCAGCTCGTCTATTCCTTTATCATCTCCATTTGGATTTGCGATACAGCAGCCTATTTTGTGGGTTCCAAATATGGTAAACACAAATTACTACCCAACGTTAGTCCCAAAAAAAGCTGGGAGGGTGCTATTGCAGGCTTTTTGGGTGCTACAGCATCAATGATTTTAATAAATTATTTATTCTCAAATCTCAGCATAATTAATTCGCTTTTATTAGGGGTTATTGTTGGGATAGCTGGGCAGATAGGTGACTTGGCAGAGTCACAGTTAAAGCGTGACGCTGGTGTAAAAGATAGTTCGGCAATGCTACCAGGGCACGGAGGTTTCCTTGACCGATTTGATAGCATACTTTTTGTATCTCCCCTTATTTTAGTCTTTCTTTTAATTTTTAACCCATAAATATGAGTATAAATTAAAAATAATTTCGTAGTTTTGTAACCTATTCCTTTCGGTGTGTAGCGCAGCCCGGTAGCGCACTACGTTCGGGACGTAGGGGCCGGAGGTTCGAATCCTCTCACACCGACAAATTGTAATTATCAATTTTATATTAGCTAACTAACACAAATCATAGATTACAATCCATTTTGCTTTGCAAACTTTCAGTAATTTAATGGGTAAATATTCTTTGCCACATTTATATTTTAGAATTATATTATGAAATTTATCAACTTATCTTTAACGAAAACTACTTTTCTGATGGGTTTTCCGCCAATGTGCTTAATAACAGCAATATCCTCAAGTGCAGCACTTTCTGCTTCCTCTTGCGAAATTCCTTTTGGAAGAGATAACTTTGTCCTGATTTTACTTGCCACCTGCACCACAAATTCAATTTCGTTCTTCTCCGCTTTATTTGGGTCATAATCAGGGTATTCGGCAAATACAATACTATCTTTGTTTCCAAGAATATGCCATAATTCTTCGCCAATATGAGGTGCAAACAAGGATAGGCAAAGTACAAATTTCTCGATTGCCTGTTTTGGCTTTATCTCTGCCTTAGTAAATTCATTCACAAAAATCATCATTTGAGCAATTGCAGTGTTAAAACTTAAATTCTCAATGTCCTCACCTATTTTTTTAATTGTATAGTTAAGGACGTAATCCTGTTCGGTAGTCAATTCAATATCCTGCAGCTTATCCAATATATTTCCTTCGTCATCTGCCACCAATCTCCAAGCTCTGTTCAGAAAATTGAACACACCAATAATATTATTGGTCTGCCAGGGTTTTACCGCCTCAAGAGGACCTAAAAACATCTCGTACAATCTCAGCGAATCGGCACCATATTCATTTACAATTTCATCTGGGTTTACCACATTTCCTAAAGATTTCGACATTTTATTTCCATCGGCTCCCAAAATTAATCCTTGATGAAATAATTTCTTAAACGGTTCGGGGGTGGATACCAGCCCGTAATCATAAAGTACTTTGTGCCAAAATCTTGCATATAGCAAATGCAATACAGCATGCTCTGCACCACCAATATACAAATCCACTCCATCCTTGCCCATCCAATATTTTTCGTCCTCGTTATCAACAAAATTATCTTGTTTCTCTGGATTGATATATCTAAGGTAATACCAGCAAGAACCTGCCCATTGAGGCATTGTATTGGTTTCCAATCGTCCCGTTTTGCCAGTTTTTTTATCGAAATAATGAACCCAACCTTCTACATTTGCTAAAGGGGATTCTCCTGTGCCGGCAGGTTTGTACTCCTTCACATCTGGTAATATTAGCGGCAATTCATCTAATTCAAAAGAACGTTTACTTCCATCATCAAAATAAAGTATTGGTATGGGCTCGCCCCAGTATCTTTGGCGGGAGAATAGCCAATCTCGTAGTTTAAATTGAATTTTTGCCTTGCCAAGACCTTTGTTTTCGAACCAAGCAATAATATTACTTATTGCATCTTTGGTTGGCAATTCATTTATTGAAATTTCTGAATTCTCGGAATTGCAAGCAAAACCTGATTTCTCGGTAAAGGCTGTTTCTTGAATATCCCAATTATCATTATCGGTAGCACGAACTACCTGAGTAATTTCAAGATCAAATTTTTTCGCAAATTCATGGTCACGTTCATCGTGACCTGGAACTGCCATTATTGCACCAGTGCCATAATGCCCCAAAACATAATCTGCAATCCATATAGGAATTTTCTTCCCATTTGCAGGGTTGATAGCATAGGAACCTGTGAAAACGCCAGTCTTTTCTTTACTAACATCCTGACGTTCCATCTCACTTTTTTCTAATGTTTCTGTTATATACTTCTTAATTTCGTTTGATTGAGTGGCATTTGTCAATTTTCCAACAAGTGGATGTTCGGGTCCCAACACCAAATAGGTAGCTCCAAAAACAGTATCAGGACGAGTAGTAAATACAAGGATATCCTCACCCGATTCGGATTTAAAGATTAACTCAGCACCAGTACTTTTACCAATCCAATTAATTTGCATATCGCGGGTAGAATTAGGCCATTCTACCAAATCCAAATCGTTCAGCAATCTGTCGCAATACTTGGTGATTTTTATCATCCATTGGCGCATAGGTTTACGCTCAACCTTGTACCCCTTACCCTTCCATTCCTCAACCTCTTCATTAGCAAGAACGGTGCCCAATTCTTCACACCAATTTACAGGAATCATTGCCGGATATGCCAACCTGTGCAAATCCCTGTAATCGGCAATTTCTCTTTCATTTGTTATCCCATCTGGAATTGGTAACTCTGTTATTGGTCTTGATTTTTTGAGCGTGTCATCGTAATACGAATTATATATTAAGATAAACATCCATTGCGTCCATTTATAATAATTCGGATCAGTTGTATTAATTTCTCTTGACCAATCGTAACAAAAACCTATTGAATTTAGTTGTCTTTTAAAATTCTCTATATTCTTTTTGGTCGCCTCCGCTGGATGTACTCCTGTAACCATCGAATAACGCTCCGTTGGCAGTCCGAATGCGTCGAACCCCATTGGATGCAGAACGTTATACCCACGTGCTCGTTTATATCGAGAAATAATATCTGATGCTGTGTAACCTTCGGGATGCCCTATGTGAAGACCACTACCACTTGGATAAGGGAACATATCAAGTACATAATACTTTGGTTTCGATTTGTCGGAGCCAGTTGCATAAACATTATTATCAGCCCAAAATTGCTGCCACTTTTTTTCTATTTTATTAAAAGGATAAGCCATTTTAAATTAACTAATTACTGTAACATTACGAACTTCAAAAATAGCAATAAATGAAGAACTAATCGCAAAAGTAATTAAATTCAGTGTCAATTATAATTATTTTACTAGTTAACCCAACCTGATATATCTTACCATCAGCATCAGTTGATGCAAAAGTTGCAATATTAATAAGTTACCCTTTAACTATAAAATTTAGCAAGCGAATTTACAAGTATAAAAATTTATGTTCATTTTTCAACATCATTGTTTGATAGTTTGATAATTTTATTTGTCATAAAAAAAAGTATTTAGTTAAAAAATAATTCATAATCGAAATATAATAAGTTTAACTCTATTTTTATTACTAAATTTTCAAGTAATTATTACAATTTCAATTACTAGTCAATAATTTTTGTCATAATCTCTTCTCGTGCTTTTCCTTCCCAACCAATCTTTTCGTTATACTTTTTATAGATTTCAAGCAAGTCAATTTTAGTAGTATTAAACATATCAGGATTATCCAAAATAAACCTAATGTGAGTCATTTTGACCGGATAAATATCACCTTTTGGGAAAATCCAGTAAGCTTCAGCAATTTCAAAATCGTTACTATTCTCAATTTTCATAATTTTATCCTATCAAATTTCGCTAAGAAGTAAACCAATATTTGGTTTTGCCCAAGGTCCACCCATAAAATTCTTATCTTCATAAGATACGCCCTTTGGATTTATCCAACATCTCAAATCGTAATCTAATTGGAGGCACAAATATAAATGGTCCCGGATACTTAGATTAATTGCATAATCTATAAGTTCTTCATTGGTCATTCCTTCCGGAACAGGAATTGGTTGATATAGTGCAGCCATCAACCTACGAACAATAAGTGGCTTGAATGGCGGCAATT
>CAYUZZ010000086.1:0-8012 GCA_964449505.1 uncultured Hyphomicrobiales bacterium
GACATTATTGCAGATTGTAGCATCCGTGTTGGACTATCTGAGCCCTGCTGGCTTTTGGGTGCATCTTGTTTCTTAGTATTTAACCTTCTTGGTGCAACAGCATCGTCTAATGCTGCCACAATTTCGTGTATATCTTTGCCTGTATCTGGATTTTTGATTATTCTACTTGAGAGAATAACTGCTTCCTCGCCCAATTCTTCAATGATTCGGGCTTTTCCTTCTCGTAAATTCTCTGCAAGAAATTTCTTAATTTTCATAATTTATTCTATTAACTACTTATCTGCAAGTAAAAACTGTGCCATATTAAAGAAAAAAAAGTGGCTAAATGTTAACAAAAAATTAACAATTAGTTTTATTTTCATATTTTTTCGTAATTTTGAACTTTATAAATTTAAAAAATATAAAAAATGATTACAGATTTTACATTTTCTGATTTAGTCTTCGAAATTCGGAAAAGAGAATTCTCAGATTATAAAGTGATAAGCACAGAAATAAAACGAGACATAATAAAAAGCCTTACCCTTGCAAAAAGTGGCCACAGCGGAGGTTCATTGGGTATTGCCGATTTACTGACTGTTCTTTATTTTGGCTCTTTTCTAAAGCATGACCCCACGAATCCTCTTTGGAATAATAGAGACCGTTTCATTTTAAGTGCTGGGCATTTAGCTCCTGTACTTTATTCAGTGCTAGCACGAGCTGGGTATTTCCCACCGTCAGAATTGAGTACTCTTAGAAAATTTGGAAGTCGCTTACAAGGACATCCTGCTCTTGATACTGCTCTTCCAGGTTTGGAATCATCTACAGGATCATTAGGACAGGGCGTATCTATTGCAGTTGGAATGGCAATTAGTGATAAATTGATTGATAAAAATGAACGTAGGGTTTATTGTCTCTCTGGAGATGGAGAACTTCAGGAAGGTGCTTCATGGGAGGCTGCTATGAGTGCTGGTTCACTTGGATTGGATAATTTATGCTGGATTGTTGACAATAACGATTGCCAAATTGATGGCAGAGTAAAAGACGTTATGAGTGTGTATCCGTTGAAAGAAAAATTTGTGGCTTTCAAATTTGATGTTATTGAAATTGACGGGCATGATTATCAACAAATCGAAATTGCTTACAATCATTTTATCAGTAATAATATTAATAAAATAGGCAAGCCTACTTGCATCATTGCAAAAACTTTCATGGGCAATGGAATTTCGTTTATGCAGGATAAATATCAGTGGCACGGAAATCCACCCAAACCAGACCAAGCGTTAGCTGCACTGAAGGAATTGGACGATGCAAATTAGAAGTATCATTCTTGTTGTCTTTGGTTTAATATTGTTATCCTGCAATACTGATGAAGATTCTAAAAATAATTTAAAGACAAAGAATCGTATTGCGGAAGAGAATTTTTATTTAGCAAAAATGGAAGCGAAAGAAAATACACCCTATAATTTTTCCGACAATCTCAAACCCGAGGAATTAGCTGAGTTTTTACCCAAATCTATAAATGGATTTGAGACATTACCAAATTCTCTGGGTACGCAATCAACTGATGATGGAAAATTGTTTACTTTTGCAAAAGGGCAGTTCTCCAATTCTCAGCGTCAATCAGTTATAGTGGATATTTTTGACTATGGGAAAGGGAATGATATTCCCAATATTAAAATTTATGATGAGCCTCCCGCCGATTTGGATTCACCAGTAAAGAAATTCCAAAACGAATATTCAAAGGGATTTTGGTTGATTGATAAAAAATTGAAATATAGCAGGTTGGAAGTTCTGGTTGGAAATAGATTTGTTGTGATTGTAAGATTTAACAGACCTTCCGATAATAACGAAGAAATTTTAAATATTTTGAAAGCTGTAAAATTAAAAGAATTGAAAGAATTAAAGTAAGATATTGACTATGAAAAATATTCTTGATTATAAAGAAATAGAAAAAAAGGCAACGAGACAGGGCTTTGGTGATGCACTTGCTGAGCTTGGAGATGAACTTGATAATTTGGTTGTTTTGGGAGCAGATGTTACTGGTTCGGTATTAACTTCCAAATTTAAAGAAAAATTCCCCGAAAGATTTATTTCAGTTGGAATTGCCGAACAAAATGCTACCACGGTTGCCGTGGGCTTGGCACTATCTGGCAAAATTCCCGTTTTTTCGAGTTATAGCGCATTTGCAGCCTTTAGAAATGCTGACCAAATAAGGGTTTCTGTTTGCTATAATAATGTAAATGTTAAAATCGGTGGTGGGCATTCAGGCATAACTGTCGGACCTGATGGGGCAACGCATCAGTCCTTGGAAGAAATCGCATTTTTACGTACTCTTCCAAATCTTACATTGGTAGTTCCTGCCGATTACGAGGAAGCAAAAAAAGCAAGCAAAGCAATTTGTAGAATGACAGGACCTGCATTTATTAGGTTCGGAAGACCAGCAGTACCTATGTTCACAGATATGAACGATGAGTTTGTTTTGGGCAAGGCAAATGTTCTGTGTGGTGGTGATGACGTTGCCATCATAGCTTGTGGTTTGATGGTTTGGCAATCAATCAGAGCTGCTCAGGAGTTGAAATTGCAAAAAGGTATAAATGCTCGAGTTATTAACTTGCACACTATTAAACCAATTGATAATGAGGCGATAGTAATAGCGACAAAGGAATGCGGATGTATCGTAACTGCAGAGGAACATCAGGTGCATGGTGGTATGGGCTCCGCCGTGGCTGAAGTTGTTGCCAAAAACTCACCCGTTCCAATCGAGTTTGTGGGTATGCCAGACAGATTTGGTGGCAGCGGCGAACCCGAAGAATTAATGGAAAAATTTAAATTGAATTGGGAAACAATTTTCGCTTCAGCTTTAACTGCCATTGATAGAAAAACTAATTCAAATTATAATATCAGAGCAGTTAAAGATATTTCTTATCTAATTTAACAAATAAAAATGGAAAATATTCAAACTACTAAAAGAAAAAGAATTCAAAGAAAAACAGAAGTTTTTGCGTTTAACCTCAATCACCCAAAAGTAATTAAAATAGAACCTACAATAGTACATACTATTGCTGAATATGCCAAAGAGTTCGGTGTTAAAGTCTATGCCGTAGGTGGGTTTGTAAGAGATGCAATCTTGGGTAGAGCAGTTAAAGATATTGATTTTACTGTTGTTGGCAACTCGCTTGATTTTGCCGAGTTTGTAGGTAAAAAACTCAAAAAAACACCTGTAATTTATGAGAGATTTCGCACTGCGTTAATTGTTGCCGATGACTATAAGTTGGAATTTGTTGGTACTAGAAAAGAGATATATGGTCCTGATTCAAGGAAACCTGTGGTAAGTGAAGGCACTTTAGATGATGATTTGAAAAGACGGGATTTCACTATTAATGCAATTGCTGTTTCTTTGAACAGAGAAAATTTCGGAGAATTAATTGACTTGTTTGATGGGGAGAAGGATATAGAAAAGAAAATACTAAAAACACCCCTCGAACCAGGTGTTACTTTTTCAGATGACCCTCTTCGGATGATGAGAGCTGCAAGATTTGCTGCTCAACTTGGATTTGAGATTGAACAGCAATCATTATTGAAAATGAAAGAGATGGCTGACCGCATTCAAATTATATCTCAGGAGAGAATTTCCGACGAGTTCCTCAAAATTCTTGCTTCGGATAATCCATCAATCGGGTTGAATGTGCTTTATATAAGTGGACTAATGAAATGGATTTTTCCTGAGCTTGATAATTTAGCTGGCGTTGATTTGGTGGAAAAGAATGAAAAGGTTTTTGCTCATAAAGACGTTTTCAGACATTCTTTGAAGGTTTTGGATAACATTGTCCCCAAAACTGATAATGTTTGGCTTAGATTTGCTGCTTTGACCCACGACATTGCTAAACCTAAAACTAAGAGATTTATCGAGGGTGTTGGGTGGAGCTTTCATGGTCATGAAGACTTGGGTGCTAAATGGATGGGGAAAATTTTCCGCAGGATGAAATTCCCTCTTGACCATTTAGAATACGTAGAGAAATTAGTAAGACTGCATCAACGACCCATGCAACTGGTAGATGAAGAGGTTACTGATTCTGCTATTAGAAGATTAGCTTTTCAATCAGGCGATTGCCTTGAAGATTTGTTCACTTTGGTAAGAGCTGATATCACAACCAAAAACCCTAATCTTACTGTAAAATACAGAAATAATTATGAAAAAGTATTCCAAAAAGTAATTGATGTTCAAGAAATCGACAAACTAAGAGAATTTCAATCTCCGGTTCGTGGTGAAGAAATTATGGAGTTATGCAATTTAAAACCTTCTAAAAAAGTTGGCATATTGAAAGAGAAAATTGAAGAAGCGATTTTAGATGGCATAATACCAAATGAGTACGAAGCAGCAAAAGCATATTTTATCAAAAACAAAGATTTGTGGATGAATGAAGAAATATAGCAATCCTTAAAAGTTTACCTTAAATTCTTGCTTACTTTGCATACGCTTATAAAATTGCAGTATTCGCAATATTTCCCTTTATTACTTAAAACATTAAATTTACCATCTTTCATAGATTGTAATATTGTTCTTGTATTTTCAATTGCAATATCTAATAGTATATCAATGTTGGATTCTTTAATTCTGCTTGACAAGGCAAAATTATCTTTAAACATAGAATTATATAATATTACTGCGGTATTATCTAAATTTTTATTTTTATAGGAAAAATCTTTCACTGCGTAATATACTGCACCTCCATATTCAGATTCCAAATTGTAGTTTTGATTCAATATTTGTTTGGCTGCATACAAATATAGTGGCATCTGATATGATTTCCCTTTTTTGATAGCGGCAGCTGAGTGTTTTGTATTATTAATTTTAGTCTTGTAGTCAGCAACCAATATATATTGTTTATCATCGAATTGTAATAATTCTATTCTGTCAATTCTACCCCTAAGTTTATATGAACTTTCGATATCAACTACTTGATTAGCTTTATTAAATCCAAAAGAAAATTCAAATAGGAAAGGATAAAAGCCCCAAGAACCTTCAGCTCTTCTTAATTCGGTTGTCAACCAAACAGATAATTTGCCCTCATTATTTTTAAATGAAGGAAAATTTTCGAGCTTATTTTTAAATTCAAAACCCATCATTTCAAAGTAAAATAAATCAAAAAATGGATAATAATTGATAAATTCCGTAAATACCGAATGGGCAATTGTAAGAAGTAATTCATATAAGCTCTTTTCTTCCGATGGATTCAATTTTATAATTTTCAAGGATTTAAATTCCGACCCGACTTTTAGATTGGCACTAATATTATCTGCTATTTGTTTGTAGAATTGGAATAAAATGTTATGAATCATATCCCCTGTTTCAAGTGGAGTTATTTCATTAGAAATAGATGGCAATTCTGATAATTTTAAAAACTTAGTTACAAAATGTTTATATGCGCAATCGGAATACCTTTCAAAATCAGATACCGACTTTGGTTTTTCAATTATTTCCGAAAATTTATTACTTATTTCATTTTTGTTCAAAACCGTTATTTGAATTTCAGGAAAAGTATCATTGAAAGTTTTTTCCTTAAGAAGATTAAAATACTTACCGACCAGAATTTCGGAATCAATGGCTGGCAAATGCCCTATAATGTGCTCTTCAATTTCAATTCTGTTAGAAAGTATATTAGCCCAAGTGAAATAATTTTCTATATCATCTTGAATTTCATCGGAGTGGATATTACATTTGCCCAAGTCTGAAATTTTCAATAGTGCATTAATAAAATGGGACTTTACAAGCTCAGAGTCATCTATGAATTTTGGATAAGTAATGATTGTCTTCCTTTCATCATCACTATATTTATTGTTTCCATTACTTAGAAACTGATAAAATTGAACCTGTTCAGAATTGTAGTGCCGTGTTCGTGAATTTGGAATGTCTTTCCCAATAAAACTATCTGTTCGAAATGAAAGGGGAAAATTATCTTCATAAGCACCACAAAGAAATAATACTTTGTAAGGAATTCCTCTTATTTGCTCTATCGAAGTAATCTCTACTCCAAAATTCATCTTTTCTTTTATGTTGAACTTACTTGCACTTACAGCTATTTTTAACCTTTCTGTCAAATCGGATAATGTGTATTGCTTATTACCATACAAGTTGTTCAATACAAAAGCCATCTCATCTAATAGATTAAGAAACATTGTACTTGCTCGCGACAATTTTTCTATTTCTTCAAGTTCAATTTCCCAATCATTATTTGAATTTGCTATCAAGTTAACCCTATTGTATAAATTTTGATAATAGGCTTTAATTGTATTTATTATTCCCAATTCTGCAATTATTTTAGTTTTAATTAATTCAGAAAAAACGTCCGCAGAAATATAAGTGTAATCCTCCGAATGGGGCAATTTAGATTCAACAACTTTAAAATCTACAAGTGCCTTTTCGTATTTCTTCAAATCATTTTCTAAGACAAATATTTCGAATGAGTCTGCTTTGTCAGATTTTTTTTGTTGGATACTTCTTTTAATAAATTCAATCTTGTTTACTAATTTGGGAATCCATGGCTTTCTTACAACTTTGAAATTAGAAAGAACGTAAATTAAATTTTGTATATCAATTTCGGAGGAATTAAAATCAATCAAAGGATTTTGAAGTAATCTGAGGTATGTATTTCTATGATAATCGTTTACTAGTAAATCAAGAATGTTGAAAATTAGTGTAATTACAGGGGAGCTTTTCAGTTCAAACCGGTCGGAAATATTGACAGGTATTCTTTCTAAAGCAAATGCATCTCTGAAAAGCGAGGCGTAGGTCTGTGGGTTACGACTAACTACAGCAATTTCAGATGCACTGCAATAACCGTTAAGTATTAATTTTTTTATATATTTTGAAACATACTTAACTTCAGTTTTAAGGTCTTTTAATTCCCAAATATCTATTATTTTAGTTAGTTTTTTGTATTCCAATTTATTGCTTGCTACAAACAAATACTTTCTCAGAAAATCATCCGGACTTAAATTATGATAATCATTATCACTCGTAATATCAGAAATATCATCTTTTTTTACAAATTTTCCAGTTTCAGTCAACCAATTAATCACTTCAAAAAGATTGCCACATAATGGACCATTCTTAATGGAAAAGTCTAAATTGATTGCTAAGGGTATGTTACAAAAGCCAAATTGGGAAAGAAACTCAATCTCAGGCTTTTTAAAATCAGTAAAACCCATAAAAATTATGCAAACATTATTATTATCAAATGCAATTTCTTTGATTTTATTTGGGTCGAATTGATTTAATTCATTTAATTTTTGTGATAGTTTATTAATTAATGCTGGTGAGTCAAGGAATTTATCACCGAGCAATTCTTCGTATTTTTTATAAACTCTAAGAATATCTTTCATTCTTGAAATATCATTTATTTGATTGTTAGCATTATCAGATTGATAAGAACTTACATCTTTTTCTAAATCGTTAACAGTAATACCATCTTCTTTCAACCCAAAGATTGTCTGCGCAAGCCTATTAATTAAATTTAAATTTATGGGAGAATTCTTGCTACCGAAAAATTCAATATCTGCGGAATTGCAAGCATCCTCGAACATTGCCAAGCGATACGCTTCTGATAGAATATAATAATCTTTTTTTATGAACAATCTATCGAATAGCAACTCGGTAAATTTCTGCAAATTATATACATTAATAGTAGAAGTAGGTTTTTTATGATAAGAAAAATATTCTTTTACAATATCGTTTTGCAATTTCCGCTGCCATTTGCCAGTAGGAAGAATCACATATAAATCAGAAATTCTATCAATCTTGATATATTGATGAATCAAGTTAATGAGATTGTCCAAATTATTAACTTGAAATTCTGTATTATGGATTATCATTGACATATATTTTGCCCTTTATCTATTTTTATGCTATATTATAATAAGTTTTGTTTTTTTCGAATCTAAACAATAATTCATCTTTAATGATTTTATGTTTTGGTTTACTTAAGTCTGGATCGCTTATTAATAAATCCTCACATATCTTTTTTACCCTAATT
>CAYUZZ010000087.1:0-7981 GCA_964449505.1 uncultured Hyphomicrobiales bacterium
CTGGGCACAAAAAAGTAAGCGATGACCTGATAATTGATACACACGGCGAAGCAATTATCAATCCAGTATATCAGCTATTTGACCATGCAATTAAAAAATTGAATCGCACAGTACCAGTGCTACTGGAAAGAGATTTTAATATACCAGAATTATCTGATTTGGCAATGGAAATGAGTGCATTAAGAAAAATTTTATCGGACAACGCGAAATGAATGATATAAACAAAATAGTGAATACTTCTTTCGAAAATCAGAGAAAGCTGGCGAATTTCTGTAAAACTGGCGTTTATAATGAAATTGCTGGTGCTAATCATAAAAATATCAGATATTATCGTAAGTTGATTTATAATGTGTTTGACGATAGTCTTAGTAGTGCGTTTCCGCTGACATATAATCTATTAACTAAAACTGAATGGGACGGATTAATCAATCTGTTTGTAAGTAGTAATAAATGCAAAAGCCCTCAGGTATGGTATATGCCTAAAGAATTTTATTTATGGTTGGCAAACTCCTCGTTACCGATATTAGAAAAATATAAAATTCTGCCAGACTTACTCAAATTTGAATGGTTCGAAATTGAGTTATATATGAAAAAAAATGGTCGAGTATTAAAAAAGAAAAGTCAAAATTACATATTAGTTAATCCTGATTATTTGATTATGGAACTTAACTATCCTGTACACAAGGTGAATGCAAGCAAAATTACCCAAAATGATTTTGGGCAATACTTTGTTTTATTACACAGGGAAAAAACTGATTTTAAGGTAATATTTACAGATATTAGTAAAAGCATTGCTTTAATTATCGAATTGTTTAGTTCAAATCAAATGTCTTTGATAGATTTATACCAATTTATTAGGCAGGAATTGGGATTTGAACTGCAAGAAAAGGAAAAGAAGGAAATTGAGAATTTTATAAATTGGGGAAACTCAAGCGGTTTATTTTATTAATTATATAGGAGAACTTAAATGTTCAAACTGAATTCTATAATTGTTGCTGCACTTCTAATTGGTGGAACAATATTCACTAATTCTTGCAGCGAAGATGCTACTAATCCTACTCCACAGGAATTTATAGCAGACGACAATACTTTTTCCAATTTTATGAGTTGGAAACTGGAAGCAACCAACAAAGGTGCCGACCCATCTCTTGGAATGGCTCATGCCGGCAACGACGAAACCGTTACCAGAGAAATTTACATTAAAGACGGTCAAGACCGGGTTAATGGCAAGTTTCCTGTGGGAACATTAGTTGTGAAACATTCCAAAAACACTGCTGGAACTGTAAATGAATTTACTGCAATGGTTAAAAGAGGCAATAATTTTAATCCTGCTGCAAATGATTGGGAATGGTTTATGCTAAGTCCTGATGGTAAAATTATGGTTGGAGAAAATAATATGCCTGTAAGGGGTGCAAATTTAATGGATGGAATGTGTGTTGGATGTCATGCCGGAGCATCTACTAAAGATTATGTCTTTTCTAAAAAATAACATTACTTATTATACGAAGTCGAAAGCTCGGAGGGGGGAGAAGCCATAAGTTTTTGCCCACATACAACCTCCGATTTTTATCAAAATTTCGATTTAAAATAATTATAAAAAAACTCCAAATATAACGTAAATAAAATTATATGAAAACATTAATTAAAAATACTTTGCTCATTTATTTGTTGCTAAACTTATTTTCTTGTAGCGATGGAATTGTGTCAGAATTGCCTGATAACCATGTTATCAAAATAAGGGCAAATTATAGTTCAATTCAGAAAGAAATATTCAACCAATATTGCATAGGTTGTCATTCAGGGAAATTTCCTTCTGGCAATTTAAATCTTAGTGAGGGAGTGTCCTATGCTAATTTAATTAATAAAGAAAATAATGATAAAACTGCTAAATACATTGTTCAATCAAATGTTGCAGATAGCTACATAATTGAAAGATTAACATCGAGCACTAACCCAATGCCTCCAACGGGCAAAATTGACCAAGCTCTGATAGATACATTGAAATTGTGGATAGGCAATGGTGCAATTTCTGATTAGGATTCAATATACAAAATTATATCTTATTAAAAGGAAATCTTATGAAAAATAAAATAGCTTTAATTGCACTGTTATCTGCAATCATAATAAGCAATGCTTTCGCATTAGAATATCAGGTTGAAGCCAGTAAGAAGAATTTAGTAAAATTCATCTCGAACGCTCCAGTAGAGGATTTTGAAGGTACAACAAACAAAATTGACGGATACATTGCACTTCCTGATGCAAGCAATCTATATAATGCTGAAGTTTATTTCGAGGTGGATTTGAATTCTGTTGACACAGGTATTGGACTTCGTAATCGGCACATGAGAGAAAATTATTTGCATACCGACAAATATCCGTTTACATCATTCAAAGGAAAGATTAGCGAAGTAAAAAAGGTGAGCGATAGCGAATATGATGTAAAAGTTAATGGCGATATGAGCATTCACGGCGTTACAAAAAATAAATTGATCAGTGGCAAAATAAATTTCAAAAGCGCTGGAATGTCTGTAAATTCCAAATTTACAGTAAAGCTGACTGATTATAAAATTGAAGTTCCTCAATTGATGTTTGTTAAAATCAGCGAAGAAATCAAATTAGAACTCTACTTTAACCTCAAAAAATCAGAATAAGGATTCAGATGAAAAATTTATTGATAATAATTGTAATTATAATGTCAACCAATTTGGTGTTTTCCCAGAGTGGATGGAAAAGGAAAGAGGCAGTAGAGCCGCCAATGCAATTATTCCAATCAACGGATGTATTTGACCTTCCAACCGCAGAAACTTTGCAGAAAGGTGACATTTATTTCAGTTTGACACATAAATTTGTAACACCTGTGTCGGAAGGTGTAAATGAACTATTTGGATTTGACGGCTCGGTAGTAATGAGAATAGCTCTGGGTTATGCTTTTACCGATGATCTGTTAATGAAATTGGGTAGAAGTAATTATCAGGGAAATTATGATTTATCCTTCAAATATAAAACTTTAGAAATTAAAAGTGATGATTTTCCAATTATAGTAACATTAAATGCGGGAATTTCTTATAATTCTAAAAGTTCCCCGGAACCAGAACAGACAAGCAAATTATATCAGTATTATGGTAATTTGATTATTAATTCCATGATTTATGATAAAATTGGAATTGGATTGCTTCCCTCGATACTTGTTAATAGCAATCCATATTATCCAGAGAATATTAACAGCATTGTATTGGGAGCATATCTTCAATATTCATTCAGCAATAGCCTAAGCGTGTTTGCAGAGGCATACCCCACATTGAACGGGTGGCGTCATAATTATGATGGATATAATTTGGGGGTTGACCTAAATACAGGTGGGCACTTTTTTAAATTCGTTATTGGAAATAATATCTATACCAATCCAAATGGCGTTATGACTGGTGCTGCTGATAAATTCGAGAGTGGTGATTTGCATATCGGCTTTATGATAATTAGAAATCTATAAGAATTACTAAAAAAACATTTAACTTTTGTAAAGGTTCCAATGAGCCTGGATATTTCAATTCTTAGAGAAAATTATTAATTATCTGTCTTTGATATTACATTATTTCCTAAAAAAAATCTTAAAAAAAATGTCAGGTTATTTCAATATTTATACTAATATAATATAAAAATCGATAAATTAACAAGGAGATATTTGAATGAATTTACCACCAATCTATAACAAAATTGTAGATAAATTAGATGCCTTAAAAGGTATTTCGCTCTTGGCAATAAGGTTAGCACTCGCTTATGGATTTTATGAACCGGCAAAAATGAAATGGTCAAACATTGGAAGCGTATCCGAATGGTTTGCTTCTATGGGCATACCATTGCCAACTCTTAATGCCTATATGGCAGCATCAACTGAGGCAATAGGTGTAGTGCTTCTAATTTTGGGACTTGGCACAAGATTTATTTCTGTACCTCTTATAATTGTGATGTTGGTTGCAATATTTACAGTGCACTTTGCAAATGGATTTGCTGCTGGTAATAATGGCTTTGAAATCCCGCTTTATTATCTATTGATGCTTTTATTATTATTAACCACAGGTGGTGGTAAAATTAGTATTGACCATATAATTGAAAAAAAATGTAAAGTAAATTACAATTAAATGCCATAAAATTATACTTTGAACAAAAAAGCCCGGTTTAAACAGCCGGGCTTTATCATTTTTTAGAAAAACTTAAAATTAATCAGGAAACTTTTGGGTATCTGATAGAGCTTTGTATAAGTCTTTCATTTCATTCAAAGTAATTTTGGTTGCTTTCATAGTTGACCCAAGCTGACCAAATTTAATTTTGTGTTGAACTTCATTAGGTTTTGATCTGGTAAATTTACCAATTGTCATTCCTTCAACTAAGAAAGTTTTTCCATCGCTACCGTGGCAACCTTCGCAATTTGTAGTATAAAAAGTTCCACCTTTTGCAGCATCACCATCTTTGCCGATATTAGAATATGATGCTTTACCTGTAGGGTATGTGCCAGTATAAGTAGCATCGTAAAGTTCTGTTACGTCTATTGCTTCAACTTTAAGGAATTTTACAATATTCCAGATTTGAGCATCTGTAAGAACTTGTGACATTTTGGGCATTTGATCACCAACAGTTGGGTTTGATGTTGGGTCGTATGTTGAAAGGTCGGTACTTATATCTCTTCTTGTTGTGCCAAGACCGTTTTTAATTGCATCAAATAATGCCTGAGCAGAAAGATTTTTTGCAGTAGTTCTCAAATCTCTTGAAGCGATATTTGGTCTGGTAGTTTTAGGACCTCTACTATTATAAGAACCATCTCTGCCCATCAAATCCCAAGCATGGCATTGTTTACATCTGAAAAAATCAGAAGAAGCGTTAAATTTAGTCAAATTTATATTAGCTTGGTCGTAACCGCTTTCAGTACTCCAAAATTTATCAAAAAGAATACCGCCTTTTATACCATCAGCATTTGTATATTCAATTGGATCGGATGGTGTGTTCGTAGAGTTGTCGCTACAACCTATCATCAAGAATGCAAAACCTAAAGCAAGAATCGTTGTTAACTTCATTATTAACCTTATTAAAAATTAAACAAAAACATTTATACAAAAATAAACGTTTTTATTTAAAATAAAAAAAAATCTGAATTAATTAATTCTTGGAATTATGACTTTCGGTATAAATAGAAAATATATTATAACAAAAAAAGTAAATAACGATGTCAACATAAATGATATGCTTGCATCAAACTGGTACCAAATAAATCCCGCTAATGAACTAGCAAGCATCGTGAAAATACTTTGAAATCCTGCGAATGTTCCAATTGCAGTGGCAGTATCCTTGCTATCGGTAATATTAGAAATCCATGCCTTCGAGATACCTTCAGTGGCAGCAGCATACACTCCATAGAGAAAGAATAAAGCAAAAAATAAGTAGAAATTAGTATTGAATGCCATACCGAGGTAAACTATTCCAAATATTATGAGTCCGGCGATAAATATTTTTTTTAAACCCACTTTATCAGCAAGTATTCCAAGTGGATAAGAAAATAAAGCATATACCAAATTATAGAAAATATAGAGGGAAATTACCATTGTATCATCCAATCCAACTTGCTTTAATTTTAGTAACAAAAAAACATCGGAACTGTTAAACAAAGTGAAAATTAAAAGACCTACAACCACATTCCTGTATTCTTTGGGGCTAATCTTCCAATATTTGAGAAATGAAAAGAACGAGACAGATGCTTTAGCTTTAGAACCGATTAATAACTTATCCTTTAAATACAACGATGCGACAATAGCCAATACACCTGGAATAAATGCTATAAAAAAAAGTGTTCGATAATTTTCAGGGTAAAAATACAGATAAACCAAAGCCAACGAAGGACCTAAAACAGCCCCAAAAGTGTCCATAGCCCGGTGGAATCCGAACACTTTACCTTTTGTTGCAGCAGTGGCTTCATCTGAAAGTATTGCATCGCGGGCACCAGTTCTAATGCCTTTGCCAAATCGGTCAATTGAACGGGCAAAAAATATCCAAATGGGATATGAAAATAATGCAATCATAGGTTTGGATATGGCACTAAGAGCATATCCAAATTGAACGAATGGCACTCGTCTTCCAGATAAATCTGATAATTTACCAAAATACCCTTTGCTCAAACCAGCAGTTGCTTCGGCAAGTCCTTCCAAAATTCCAATAAGAAATATAGAAAAGCCGATTGTCTTAAGATAAATTGGCATAATTGGATAAAGCATTTCGCTTGCAGTATCGGTAAACAAACTGATTAATGACAATATCCAAACAGTGCGAGTAATAAATTTCAAAAAAAAACTCCATTATTTTAATGGAGTTTAAACTCGATAAAGAGTAACTAATATTGTTATATCAGGAAAAAAGAAATTATGCTTTTTTCCAAACAAACCACCCACCTATACATGTGAACAAAATCAACATTGTAACTAAACCCCATTCCCCAAGAGTTGGGATTGTAGCAACAGAGCGTGTTAGTCCATAGTAAGTTCCGTCCGCATTTACTGCGTACGCCCTTACATAAACGTTCGAGGCTTGTGATAAACTAGTGATTTGATAGAGGAATGAAGCAAACCCGGAAGATGGTCCCGAACCAGCACTATAAATCCCAAGAAAACTTAATAGGGTGGGATTATTAGACAATGACCATAGTAATCCTTTGTCGGTAATTGGTGAAGCATCGGCTCCAAGTAAAACAGATCCACCCGATCTCAGTGTGGTTTCAGTAATATCATAAGGAGTAGTAGTAACTACAAACACTCCTTTATCTAATGGTAAAGCCATGTTATTCGCAGCCATGGTAATAGCACCAAAGGTAGCAAGAGCCCTACCCTCGAGTGATGTTCCACCAAGTAAATCAATTGCTCCATTTGCAATAATTGTGCCCTTGAAAGATGAATTAGCCGCTATTGTTACAGCTCCATTAATTCTCCAATAAATATTGGCTGCTTGAGCCTGATTAGCCAAAATAATTTGAGTATTAACGGCACCGTCCAGAGCTCCATCAATTTTAACAATAAAAACGGCATTTGGGTCACCCTTTGCATCGAAGACTATACTGCCATCGATAGTTGCTGCTGAACCAACACAATAAGTTCTTGGACTAAGAATTTGACCGTAACCCATCGAAACACCCAATGTTGTGTCGCAAGGGATAAGTCCAGCTAAATTCCATGCATTAGTCAAATCATTTTTAGCGGCTAATGATTGTGCATCAGCTATATGTTTTGCACCACTATATAATCCTGGAGGAAAACCTGTAAATGCACCTGCATCTGTGCCGATATCTCCAATTATTGTTGTTAATCCAGTACTGTTGATTGCACCTACTCCGCTAAAAGCACCCTAAGTGGCAGCTGTACCAAGCAGCGGGGCAGTCGGATATGAGAACGACAAATTGCTGGAAATGAAGAAAAAAAGCATTAATATAATAGCTCTTTTCAAATTGTTTAGATTCTGCATAAGACCTCCGTCTTGAGTTCGTAAAATTTTCAAATAAATAAACATAACTATATAGAAATTGGAAAAATTTCTACATTATTTTGTTGATTCTTTGAAACAGTAAATGCAAAATAGTGTTATAAAATTTCTTTTTGTTATACTTTAAAATTTATTTTTAATATAAATCACAGGTTTTATTAAAATCCTATTCAATAATTTAGATAATTAAAAGGGATATTGAAGGACATTAATCCTAAACTATTCGTAAACTAGATGAGTAAATGGAAATCTATGATGTAATGGGATTAAAAATACAAAACATCACTTTAAAGTTCACCCCCAGCCCTCACCAGCTTTGTAGAAGATTAGGGGGAGGTCTAATTAGTTTCTAAGAACATTTCATCATAATGATGACTCTCTAATCAGTAATGAGGGGGTTAATTTTGTTTCTGCTCTAAAATCTTGCACGATAATAAGTTTAAATCTTTGCAAATTTACCAATATAATT
>CAYUZZ010000088.1:0-7898 GCA_964449505.1 uncultured Hyphomicrobiales bacterium
CTTTTGATTTTCAAATTCAATCTCAAATAGCTTTTTTTCAGTAATGTCAATTAATATTAAAATCTTATACTTTTTCTTGTTACTCTGTGCAACGCAATATGTGTTGTAAGTATAATACCTATTAATTGATTTATGGAAAAATTCACCAATTTTTGCAGGCTTTACTCTACCCTTATTGTCAATATAAGATAGAGGATTCTCTAATATTTTAGCAAGAGCCTCTTCATCATTTTTAAAATTTAGTAAATCTTTAATTCTTTTCCCAATAGAATCACCGAAATGATTAACCCAGGCTTTATTTTGGAAAATTATTCAGTTTTCGTCAAAATTTAGCAAAACAACATTATAATGCAAATCGTCAATTATCTGTAAAAAAGTTGATATTTCAATTTGTTCTTTAATTTTCATTAATATTCTAAAAATTATTATTTGGAATATTTAATTTAAAATAAATAGTTGGAATTTAAAAAAAAATAATCGGCAAATAGTCAGTTTTCCATTTTTTAATTTATAATAAATCAATTTTAACAAAGGTAATAGTAGTGTTCGTCAAAAAATTATCAAATTGTGAAAGTTTTTTAGCTGGAGATAGTACAATTTTGAAAGAGTTATTCAATCCTTCAAAAGATAAACTTTGTGTTAACTATAGCTTAGCTCATGCAATCGTAAAACCCAATTCAAGGTCAATCAAACACTCACTTACAACGAGTGAAGTTTATTATATTCTTAAAGGAAGTGGAATAATGCACATAGAAATTGAATCGCAGAATGTATCGGAAGGAGATACAATAATAATACCCCCCAATTCCGTTCAATTTATAGAAAACTCCGGCTCTGATGATTTGATATTTCTTTGCATAGTAGAACCTGCATGGCAAGCAGAAAATGAAATAGTACTTGAATAAAAGAAGTAAATAAATAAATCATTAATTTAAAAGTAAAGTTATGGATGTAGTTTTATTATCAAGAATTCAATTTGCCTTTACAATCGCTTTTCATTATATTTATCCTCCAATGAGCATCGGATTGGGATTGTTGTTAGTATTTATGGAGGGAATGTACTTGAAAACAAAAAATCCAATTTTCGAAAAAATGACTAAATTTTGGGTTAAAATTTTCGCAATTATTTTTGCCCTGGGGGTTGCTACCGGAATTGTTATGGAGTTTGAATTTGGTACCAATTGGGCATCATATTCAAGATTTGTTGGTGATGTTTTTGGTAGTGCTCTTGCAGCAGAGGGGATATTTGCTTTTTTTCTCGAATCTGGATTTCTGGCGATACTTGTGTTTGGATGGAATAAAGTTAGTCCTAAAGTTCACTTTTTATCTACCATTATGGTTGCATTTGGGGCTCATCTTAGTGCGGTTTGGATAGTCGTCGCAAATTCTTGGATGCAAACACCAGCTGGATTCCATATTGTTGGTGAGGGTCTAAACGCCAGAGCCCAGATTGTAGATTTTTGGGCTATGGTTTTCAATCCTTCTTCAATAGAAAGATTGTCGCATACCCTCAGTGCTGCTTGGCTAACAGGTGCTTTCCTTGTTTTGTCGGTTAGTGCATATTATCTTTTAAAAAATAAGCACATAATTTTATCTCAGGAGGCAATTAAAATTGCGTTGGTATTTGCGTTTATAGTATCTTTATTCCAATTATTTACCGGACATAGTAGCGCAGATAAAGTATATAAAACCCAACCTGCAAAATTAGCTGCTTTCGAAGGCCATTTTGAAACCAAGCCTGCTGATATGTATTTAGTTGGTTGGGTAGATGAGAAGAATGAATCCACTATTGGTATAAAAATTCCTGGATTTCTTTCTTATTTGTTATTTTTCGACTTTTCAAAACCTATAACAGGGCTTAAAGAATTTCCCAAAGATGAAAGACCACCAGTGAATGTAGTTTTTCAGTCTTATCATTTGATGGTTGCAATTGGGTTTTTCTTTATTGGCTTTACGGCTTTAGGTTTATTCTTGCTGTGGAGAGGCAAACTTTTTCAATCAAAATGGTATTTGATTATACTTACATTTAGTGTACTTTTGCCCCATTTAGGAAATCAATTAGGGTGGATATCTGCAGAAGTAGGGCGGCAGCCTTGGATTGTCTATAATTTAATGAAAACTACTGAAGCTGTTTCTAAATCTGTATCTTCAAACGAAGTATTATTCTCTTTAATTCTATTTACTCTTATATATGTTTTATTATTTATACTGTTTATTTATCTCTTGAATCATAAAATTAAAGCAGGACCAGATAACCTGAATGCATCTTATGATGTGCATCCTGCTAATGAAAATTTAAATCCCAATAATTAATGAGGAAAATATGTTTGATTTATTAAATTTAAATATCACATGGTTTGTTCTGGTAGGTGTTTTATTAACAGGATATGCAATTTTAGACGGATTTGATTTGGGTATTGGAGCCTTGCATTTACTTGTAAAGGGTGATATAAACCGTCGAATGATGATAAATTCGATAGGACCTGTTTGGGATGGTAATGAGGTATGGTTAGTAACGGGTGGGGGAGCACTTTTTGCAGCTTTTCCTGATGTGTATGCCACAGTGTTTTCAGGATTCTACTCCGCAATAATGCTTGTTATATTTGTAGTAATTTTTAGAGCTGTAGCTATTGAATTTAGATCAAAAAATCCGAGTCCCAAGTGGAGAACTGCATGGGATTGGGCGTTTTCTGTGTCATCTATTCTTATAGCACTACTCTTTGGTGTCGCTCTTGGAAATATAGTATTAGGTGTTCCCGTTGATGCAAACAAAGAAGTAAATCTTGGCTTGTTAGATTTGTTGAATCCATATTCTATATTAGTTGGAATTACTACAGTTTCATTATTTATGATGCACGGTGCAATATATGGCGTTTTAAAAACTGAAGGCGACCTTCAGGTAACATTAAGGTCGTGGGTAAATAATACTATTATCTTCTTTGTTATCTGTTATGTAACAACCACAATGGCTACTTTGATATATATTCCCCGAATGATTGATGTATTCAAAGAACATCCCATCATATTTTTTGTTGCATTTCTAAATATGCTTGCAGTGGCAAATATTCCCAGGGAAATACATAAAAAAAGGGAGATGATGGCTTTTCTTTCGTCTGCTGCATCCATAGCTGCTCTGTTGGCTTTGTTTGCAATTGGCATTTTCCCCAATTTAGTTTTTTCTACCTTCAATCCTGAATATAGTCTAAACATATATAATGCCTCATCATCAAGGAAAACTTTAGAAGTTATGTCCACGATTGCCTTAATTGGAATTCCTTTTGTGTTGGCTTACACAATAAGTATTTACTGGATTTTTCGTGGAAAAGTCAAAATAGACAGTATGAGTTATTGATATGACTATAATAGACGAGATAGGAAATTCACTTACTTTTTATTTCCCACCATTAAGAATTGTAAGCTTGGTGCCATCTATCACCGAACTATTATTCGATTTGGGATTAGAAGATGAAATAGTTGGGATTACTAAATTTTGTATTCACCCTATTGACAAAGTAAAGAATAAACTAATTGTTGGTGGAACCAAGAATTTTTCCCTCGAAAAAATCCTACAACTCAATCCAGACTTGGTTATTGCAAATAAAGAAGAAAATCAACAACAAAGTATAATGGAATTATCAAAATATGTCCCTGTCTATACAAGTTATGTAAATGATTTTGATTCTGCCCTGAATATGATTGAAAATATTGGGCTAATAACCGATAGGAAAATTCAAGCAACGGAAATGACATCTAAAATCGAGAATTTGTTTGATGAACTGAAGGTGGTGGATTTTAAGAAAAAAGTAATTTATATGATATGGAAACAACCTTTTATGACCGTAGGAAAAAATACTTTTATTAATTCAATGATTGAAAAAATTGGATTAATTAATGTTTTTGCCAATAAAGAGAGTAATTATCCTGAAATCAGCGAAAGCGAAATAATTAATTCTGACGCTGATTTGATATTGTTATCTACTGAGCCTTATAAATTTTCTGAAAAGAATTTTCCTAAATTCAATGAACTTTTGCCAAATGCTAAAGCCCTTGTAGTAAATGGGGAAATGTTCTCATGGTATGGCTCAAGGATGCAACTATCAGCAAGTTATTTGCAATCCTTAATTTATAGAATTAATGATTTAATTAGCGAGTAAATATTTATTGTTTGTTGTAAAAAAATATTCTACGTAAATAAATTTATAATTAAATTAATTTTCTAAAATTTTAAGGAGTTACTAATAAATTTGTTCCCACATTTTTCTAATAAAGTAAATAGGACGGAAAATAATCTTTTTGAAATATCTAAAAATGTGCTGATTAATTACGTCATGGTTATATTTTTTTCTGTTTATTTTTTATGGTAGATCATATTTAATTTTCAAATAAATGCAAACATTATTATTTAATTTTAATAATCATAATAAGATTGCCAAATTAGTGTTATTTTTGTATAATTATTAACGAAAAATTAATGAAAAATAGGAAATTATAATCATGAAACTCTTTAACCACAAAATCGACCCGCTAACAAATGAGCGTTACATAGAAGTTTATATAAAGGGTCCACATCTAATGAATAATGCCCTCTTAAACAAAGGCGCTGCCTTTACTCAACCCGAAAGAATAGAATTAGGCTTAGATGGTTTAATAAGAGACAAAGTATTAGTGATTGATGAACAGGTAGAAAGAACCTACGAAATGTATTCACGTAAGCAAGATGACCTGGAGAAATATATTTTCTTACAGGGAGTTCTAAATCGTAACGAATCTCTTTTTTATAATCTTTTGATGAGAAATTTAACCGAGATGCTACCGATTGTATATACGCCTACTGTTGGTCAGGCTTGTATGTCGATGAGCCATATCTTACGTAAATTCAGAGGACTTTATATTACAGAAGATAACATTGATAGAATAGACCAAATATTCCATAATGTAGAATCACCAGAAGTATATTTAATTGTTGTAACAGATGGCTCCAGAATCTTGGGGCTTGGTGATTTGGGTTCTGATGGTATGGGCATACCCGTAGGTAAAATTAATTTATATGTTGCCTCTGGTGGCATTCATCCAGCCGGCTGTTTGCCAATAACTCTTGATGTTGGAACAAATAACCAAAGATTACTTGATGACCCATTATATCTTGGGGTTAAGAAAAACAGATTAGTTGGTAAGGATTATGAAGAATTTATAGAGAAATTTGTACTTGGGGTAAAAAGAAATTTCCCCAATGCTTTACTGCAATGGGAAGATTTCGGAAAGAATAACGCCTTTATGCTTTTGGAAAGATATAAAGATCGCATACTCTCGTTCAATGACGACATACAAGGTACTGGTGCTGTGGTACTTGCGGCACTTTATTCGGCAATGAAAATTAAAAAGTCCAGTTTTACTAATGAGAAATTTGTGATTGTTGGATTGGGTCAAGCTGGTTCGGGAGCTTGTTTTAATATATCCAATGCCCTGCGTGAAGAAGGGCTTACAGAAGATGAGATAAGAAGGAGAGTTTTTGCTTTTGATATAAATGGCTTATTAGTTGATGATATGGAAAGCCTTGAAGACCAAATGAAACCATTTGCCCAAAAAAGAAGTGAGCTATCAGATTGGAAAGTTAGCAATCCTAACAACATAACTCTTGCTGAAGTAATTGAGAATGCCAAGGCAACTGTATTGATTGGCGCTACTGCTCAAACTAACCTCTTCAATGCGGAAATTATACGTAAAGTTGCTAAAAATACTGAAAGACCAGTGTTCTTTGCCTTATCAAATCCAACATCAAAATCTGAATGTACACCAACTGATGTTTATAATAATACCAAAGGTAAAGGGTTGATTGCAACTGGTTCACCGTTCGATCCAGTAATAGGGGAATATGGTACAATGCAATGTGCACAATCCAACAATATGTACATTTTCCCAGGCATTGGATTGGGAGCTTTGGTTTCTAATTCTCATGTTATAACATATAAAATGTTTCTTGAGGCAAGTAAAAAGTTGTCAACCTTACTTACTGAAGAAGAGCTTGCGATTGGTAAACTTTTACCCGACTTAGAAAATATTCGTGAAATTTCAGCCCAAATTGGAATTGCAGTTGCAATCGAAGCCCGTAATGCAGGTTTGGGGAGAATTGGTACTGATGAAGAAATTGACAGAGCTGTAAGAAAAGCACAATGGAATGGTAAATATAGAAGATACCGTTATTCCAAGCAATAAATTTTAATTTTTAAGGGAGATAAATTTTGAAAAATAAGTCGAGTGTTATAGTTTTTGCAGTATTCGCCTTGGTGGTGATTTTGTCGATTTTTGCCTATTATAGTCAAAAGGAAAAAAATCAGATTATTGGTGATAAAATTTACAATGAATTGTTGAAGCCATATAAAGAGGCTTTAGTAGCAAAGGATTATAATACAGCTTATTCAAAATTTACATCGAATGATTACAAGAAAAAATATACATTAGCAAGGTTTGTTACCGTCCAGGATTCTAATTTGACAGTTTATGGTAAAATAATTGACATGACACCAATTACGGGAATTTTTGTAAAAGAAAATTCCCCTAATGGATTTAGTATTTTCAAAGGTACTATTATATATAGTGCAGAAAACAATTCCAGGAAAATTGTGATTGAAGTAACTTTTGAAAACGACTCAATGAAGATTAATCGCACCTACGATAGCTATCTAACTATTGGAAATATAATTCCTGTAATTTATTAGTAACCTAATATCTATATGAAATACCAAAACTCAATGTTAATGGTGCATTATCAAGTATAAATCTTGAGTACTCAGGAATATTGTTTGCATCAGTATAATTAGTTCGCAATTCGGCATATTCTGTCCATCTGAAAACACCATCTATTCTTAGTTTTTCACTTAAGTAAGCACTTGCACCAATTGCAAAAACACTTTTATACGCTTTGGGTATGTCGAATGAATAAGGCGATGAACTTTTTGTGTAACTGATTCTGCCGGCAAATGGAAGAAAGCCTGGGTCATATTCTAATCCAAAACCCCAAGTGGTTTGCCCAATTAATTCCTGAATAATTACATTATTCAAATCCAATAAATTGGTATTGGCATCACTGAAAGTAAGTTGCGATACATCGGTATATTCAACGCCTGATGATAAAGTAAAACCAGAATTGTGCAGGGAAATTCCTGCAGAATAAACAAATGGTGTAGTTAAATTATAGGAATTCTCACCATTATATTCAAAATACCTTGATGATTGATTAGTATAATTAGCATCTAACCTTTTTGTGAAAGTTTCTTCAAATTGATACCAGGTTGGGAATTTGATGTTTGCTCCAAACCTGAAGAAATTTTCGTATTTAGCTACCAAACCAATACTTCCAGATATACCGCTAACTTTCTGCGATAAATCTTCCTTGAGTGTGAGGTTATTAAAATTGTAACCATCGACTGATACATCTTTGTAAACGCCTAATATATCTAATTCCGCATAATCTCGTTTGTAAGTATAGCTGCCCCATTTGCCTATCAAAGAAGCGCCCAGAGAAACATTCGGATTTACATCGAATGCGATACCTCCCGCGAGAGTATGCAGACCACCACGCTCATTTATTAAAGAATTTTGAACAAGACTATCTTTGTATGGTGTGGAATAAGTATTTCCCGATTTATTGGCTAAAAATAATTCATAAGCCCAATTTTGATTATCAATCTTGGGTCCAAATTTAGATTCGCTTGCAATAATACTTGAGTTGGGATTTAGAGCACCAAATTTCATAGTATTATAAAAATCACTTTCCCTAAAATAGCCAATACCTACCGATACTTTTTTGTCTCTCATCATAAACCCTGAGACCAAGCCAGCATTTGTTATAAATTCGTTATTAGACTTAAAGATTTCATTTACATCCATAAAATTAGTTT
>CAYUZZ010000089.1:0-7895 GCA_964449505.1 uncultured Hyphomicrobiales bacterium
GGGTGAGGTTGAACGGGGTGCTTTGTATTTTCATTCCCATCACATCATAGATTTCTATCAACGCTTTGCCCTCGACCCCACGCTTAAGCGTGGGGATGATAGAAGGTAAATTTATGGTGATAAAATCTGAAGCGGGGTTCGGAAGAATCAGAAATTTATCTTTAGCTATATTTAAAATATTTTCATCAACATTTACCGGTTTACCATCAAGATAACTTTGCACTAATTTTCTAAACTTAGCTTTCCATTCCTCAACGGGAATATTTTTACCAAAGCCAAATTCATTATAATCATCAATTAGTATTCCATCTTTTATCTCATACATAAGATAATAATGAGAATCAAAGTTCCATGGACTCAAAGAATAAAATCTGACATTTTTTGTAGAAATACCGCAAACATTAAAAACACTTAGAAAAACGATGTATTCTTTATCTTTATGAAACCATTGAGTGCCGTCAAGTTGAGTAAATGAAATCATTTTACCATTAACCCAGTGGTCAAATAAATAGTCAAACTGAATTGTATAGCTCGGTTTTACTGCAGAACTTTCAGGATACTGAACAATAAATCCATCTGAATTAATAGGAAGACTTAAATCTTTATAGCCTGGGATTACCTTGCCCTTTAATGTATCCAATATTTCTGCAGTAATGAGACCGCCATATTGTTCTGAAGAAACTGCATATCTCCTTATTGTATCGGTAACTTTAATATGTAAAATATGTGAAGAGGCCACTAAATTTTTTTCTATGAATTTATTTGGAGATTTTTTATCAATATAATCTTCTATTATTGAATAAGGTTTGAAATAATAACGTAAACTATCATTATAATTATTATTTCTATCAAAAAGGATTGGGTCCCAATCATAAAGAATATAATAATCTTTTAATAATGAATAGTATTCAGAACCAAAACCTAAATGAAAAATAATGCCTCGTAATACATTATCAGGAAACTTTCTTAAACTATCATACCGAACATAAGCCTTAATTACTTCTTCAGGCATATTAGTTCTTAACTCGGGGAATTTAATTACATGAGTTGTAAAATAGGACAACATTGTTGCATTTTCATTACAAGGTGGCTTTTGAGAAAAAGCCAAATAGGTTGTAAATAACATTACAAATATAAATCCAATAATCTTCTTCATTTAGTTTACCTTTTTTATTTTATAAAATTCAACTCAACTAGCAATGTTATATTAAAGTCTTTTTTTAATAATAAGTTAATTATTTCACAAGTATAAAGTTTGAAAAACTCATTTTATGATTTGTTTCGTAAATCATTATGTAATAAGTACCAGAGATACAACTATTCAAGTCTATAACAATATCAGAACCTCTTTTTGAATATTGTTTAAAATCAACTGATATCAATAATTGACCAGCAATAGTATATATTTCGACTTTTTTAGGGTCTCTTGTTACTGGGGATTTAATATACAAATTATCGTTAGAAATATTTATGACATAATCAAAAGGAGTATTAGTGTCATAAAGGGAAGTAGGGTCACAGTATTTTTTTAATACCATGCATTTATCCTCCTCGGACATAAATGTGCTTTTAAGACTATGTGGATAGTTATAATCGGCATCAAAAATTCCATCATGAGAACAGCTTGAAAAATCTTCTTTAAAACCTTGAGGAACTCCTAAACCTAATAGTGAACCAAGTTCATAATTCAAAACATCCAGCAAATTATATGCATCAATTGTTATAAATTGTGAAATAGTAGCATCAGTATAAAAATAATCATCAATCACAAAAAAAGTAGAATAAACACCAGCAGGCCTATTACTTGCCATGGTGAATTCTTCAGTTTGATTTAAAAAAATATACAAATTATCGCAATTCAAAGAGCAATCCCCATTAATAACTCCACTCATTTGCTTTTTAAATACCCTGAGTGAATTTGCTGACGGATTTTTAGAAGGATATCTAAAATCATTCTTATTACTTGAAAATTTTACTTTTACACTACAATTACATGGTTCATTTTCTTTGTCGCATAAACAATTTATTCTATTTTGAGCTTGCTGTAATTGAGATGCCAAAGCAGATTTTCTATAAGACGGATATGGTGGGTAACACCGCCCATCTGAACAACCATTAACGCTGGCAATTTCCGGTCCTGAGTCTATAAAAGTGAGACAAATTGGTAAATCTATAGTAACAGGATAAGGATAAGCTGATGGAGGACAAGACGCTGGTTTGGTACATGGTTCAGCTGGTTTCTGAGATGTTAATTGGCTAATCAGCTTAGATTGACAAAGAAAGTTAATTAATATGATGGATACGAACAACTTTATCATATTTTTCACTTTAATTAATAATTAATTATTGTATTAATACGATTTCTTAAAGCTGTTTTCCATTGTTGAACCGTTAAATTATAACCAAAGCCGAATTCATTACCAGGGTCTATAACTATTCCGTTTTCTATAGGAAACATTAAAAATGTATATGATTTATATGGTAAACCAAGCGGACTCATAGTATAATAATCATTAGTTGGAGTAGTGCATACAATTCCTAAATTTATAAAAACTATATATTCTTTATTCTTTTTTACCCATGCGTTGCCGTTATCATCTTCAATTCTGTGCATTGAATGTCCTTTCCAAAATCCCCATGCCGGAGAATAAAGAAATTGGACACATGAACTTGGAAATTCCTGTAATTCACCATAACTCGAATCAGGCATAACTGTTAATGTTTTACATGATGGAAAAACTCTACCTTTGATTGTATCCAATACTGTTGCTGTAATATTATATATTTCGCTTGAAGCTCCTGGGTAATCCGGGATTTGGTTGTAAAGTGTATCGGTAACTGAAATATGAAGTATATATTCATGTTCCAATAAAGCCCTGTCAAGATAAGGCGTTGGTGATACTTTCCCAACTTTTTCATTAAAATATTTTTGCATTTCCAAGGGTGTAACTTGAATTAAACTATCCCAATATCTGATAGATTGAGCAAAAAGAATAGGATTGTAATCAGATATTTCATAGTAATATCTCATGATTTTTTGCAAAGTATCATTAAAAGTTTGCCTTTCAATAAAATTATAATAATCCAACTTATTAGAGTGATAAGCTATTGTATCCAATGCAATATAACCAATTAATACATCATAAGGCATTCCGGTTGAATACATTGGGAATGTAGTTAGTCTCGGGAATTCTACGGTTAAATTCTGTTCTTCTGGCTTGCAAGGCGGATGCTGAGAAAAAGCTTGATTAGTAAGAATTAAAAAACTTATCAGTAAAATTTTATAAAATTTATTTTTTTTCATATTTAAAACCTATATTTTTTTTTAAAATTGTAATTATTTAATAAACATAAAACAATAAATACATAGAAAACAGCAATAAACTGGTAGCAAAGGGCTTAAGCCCTTTGTTGATTGATAGGATTAATTTATATTATTGCTGGACCGCGAGCCATCCTCGGAAATTCCAATTTGTGTTTACATACGCTACCTTTAGTTAAGTAGCATACTTCTTCGGTATTGCAAATTATCCGTATAGCATAGATGTAGTGTATCAGAGTATTTGTGCATATTCTTCTAAGTATGAGTTCTATATATTTTACAATTTTGACAAACATTTTTCATATTTTGAAAATTCTACATCCTAAATTACAAATAATTGATTATATAACAAAATTATTTTTTTGCTTAATTTGATACTCTTCGTTACTCAGTCAGAGATAAATGATGAAGTAAAAGAGCTCGCTTACTCGAAAACGAAATCCAAAAAAAGGGAAAGCAAAATTTGTCCCTACAATTTAAAGATATACATAAATAAAATCGCTTTTGGAATAGAGCATTACAAGTATGGAAACTAATCAAAATAATAGTCAGATGATAACGCTTGGCGGAACAAATCACGTACAAAAAAGGACTTCGTATAATAAATGGAGACAGTTGGCAATGTAAAAGCAAGCAAGGCAGTTTTACCAAACTACAATTATTTTATTTGATAACATAATTTTAAGAAATTCTATGCTAAAAAATTAATATTTTTGCTTAATTGTTAAATTATTTATTAATAATATGGATCTCTTATGAAAAAAGAAATGAAAAAAATATTGATAACAGGGGCATTAGGTCAAATTGGTTCTGAATTAACTGTGGCACTTAGGAAAAAATATGGTGCTGAAAATGTAATAGCATCTGATATTAGACCTAATCCTCCAAAAGAATTTGAAAATGCGGGTCCTTATGCTGTGATTGATGTTACAAAGCAAGAAAGTATAAGACAAACAATGCTAAAATATGATATAGACACTGTTTTTCATCTTGCAGCTATTTTATCGGCTGTAGGCGAACGCGACCCACATTTGGCGTGGAATGTGAATATGAATGGCACAATGAATGTTCTTGATTTAAGCGTTCGTTATGAATTATCGAGAGTAATTATACCAAGTTCTATTGCTGTATGGGGGAAATATGCTCCTCAAATAAATACACCACAAGAATCAGTATTGAAACCAACTTCAATGTATGGCATTACTAAAGTTGCCGGTGAATTACTTTGCGATTATTATGTTCAGAAATATGGATTAGATTGTCGCGGTCTTCGCTACCCTGGCATCATTTCATCCGAAACTTTGCCTGGTGGCGGAACTACTGATTATGCTGTAGAAATATTCTACGAAGCTGTTAAAAATAAAAAGTACAATTGCTTCTTGCGTGATGATACAGAATTACCAATGATGTATATGCCTGATTGTATCAAGGCAACAATTGATTTGGCTGAAGCAAATTATGATAATTTGAAACACCATAGCGATTTCAATTTGGCAGCTATGAGCTTTGACCCCAAATCACTGGCAGAAGAAATCAAGAAACATATTCCTGAATTTGAAATTACTTATAATCCGGATTATCGCCAGGCTATTGCTGATAGTTGGCCCAAATCTATTGACGATTCGTCAGCGAGGAACGAATGGAATTGGCAGCCTTCTTTTGATCTTGTGTCTATGACTAAGGATATGATTTCAAAGTTGCAAGCTAAACATGAATTGGGTTTAATTTAGATTTTTGATGCCATTTTTGATCATATTGATGTCCTTTGCCTACTTCTTGGAATTATACCAACTTTTTGGTTTGGGCTCCACTGGTTTCACCATAAGTGATGCGGTCACTTTTGGTATGTTCATATATTTCCTTAAAGTTACTTTGTGGGATGGAAAAGAAATGAAAATAGCCAAGAATCCAGCTATTTTTTTTCTTCTATTTTTCTTTTTAGCTACATTTATTTCTGGTTTATCCCCTTTATTCAGAGGCGATAAGGGACAGATTATTCAATTTCTCAAATCAACAGCCCATTACCCTTTTACACTCTTATTCCTTACTATAAATATACTTTTGAATAACAAAAATGAAACATGGAGTAAGTTTATCAAGTTTTGGCTCATCATATCTATATTTATTAATGTTTTTGGAATTTATCAGATTTTTGCACGTGCTTATGGATTGCCTTTTGGATGGATGGAAATCAGCAATGCTTCATATCTTTCGCGAGGAATGTATGACACACTCGAAGAAGTACCTCAAATCAGCTTAAGGTTCGAGAATTTTTTCAGAGCAACGTCTATTTTTTCAGAACCCAGTGGTTTGGCTGGTTTTAATGGAATTATTCTGGTATTTATGCTGATTCCCTTTGTTCAAAAACAAAAATTATTTTTTAAAAGTAATTTTCTGAATGTGACTATTTTTGTTTTTAGTTTATTGGGTTTGTTGCTTGCATTTTCTCTGACAGGTTTATCTTGTTTTGCTTTGGTGATATTATCTATTGTTTTTTTCGAGAAATTAAAGAATCTTTCAATTTTCTTAAAAGCATTTGTAATAATGGCAGTTGTTATTGTGCTTGCCGATCAAATTGTTGCCTCTTACACAGGAATTAGCGTAATAGGGCTTTTTATCCAAAGGGTATCTGGCGTGATTGGTTATTTGGCAACTAACAAGTTGAGTGATGTAGAGGGAGAATCATTTTCTGGAAGAACAGATAATGTATATGCAATGTTTAATATATTTACTCATAACCCTGTTTTAGGAACTGGCTTTGGACTTACCTATAGTAGTCCTTATTCTGATGGCTGGCTTTTTGCAGATATAACTCTAATGGCAGTGCTCGCAGAATTAGGAATTTTAGGATTTATTGGTTTTTTTGGTATGTTCACAACATTAATCCTTATTACTTCTAAATTTTTATTTATACGTAAAAGCTTAGCTGATGTTAATTCCGAACATCGTAGATTGCTGTTAATGTCATTTTATATAATGGTTGTATATTTTGTGGTTAACTACATGAGTGGTAACCAAATAGTCAATGTTTTTTCGTTGATATTGCTATCTATAGTATTCAACACTACTAACAATTATTATATCGATGTTAAGAATAGTTTCTATATTCTACGGTTTACTAAAGTTCCATGGAAATATATTTTTCAACAAGGTACTAATTCTTTCGTTACTAACAAGAAAATAATGGAAAAAGATGAAAAATGAAAATTAAGCTTTATAACTCTCTAAGCAAGTCTTTCGAAGAGTTTAAGTCTGTCATTCCTGGTGAAGTTAGGATGTACTCTTGTGGTCCAACTGTATATAATGTTGCACATATCGGTAATATGAGGGCATTTCTTTTTGCTGATTTATTACAAAGAGTACTAAGAGTAGTTGGCGGATATGAACTAAAATGGGTAATGAATATAACGGATATTGATGATAAAACTATTCGGAACAGTATGAAAGGCTCCGATGGATGGTTGCCCGAAATGGGGGTTCAAACTGATTCACCGTTAGAGAATTTAAATAAATTCACAGAACTTTATTTCAATTATTTCGTTGAGGATATAGCCAGTTTGGGAATTGATGTAGAAGATTTCTACGCCCTCCCATTTGCAACTGACTTTATTACTGAGATGCAGGAATTGATTATTAAAATTATCAATAATGGTTATGCTTACATATCGGAGGGTTCTGTATATTTTAATGTGAATAAATGGCGGAGCAAAGATACTTATGGCAGATTATTTCACATAGATTTCGATAATTTCAAGGTTGGAAGCAGAGTTGATTCCGATGAATATGAAAAAGAAAACATCAGTGATTTTGTTTTGTGGAAAGCCATGAAAGATGGTGAACCCTTCTGGGATTTTGATATTGATGGAAATAATTTGCCTGGACGTCCTGGCTGGCATATTGAATGCTCAGCAATGGAGTACGAATTACTTGGACTTCCTTTTGATATTCATACTGGTGGCATTGACCTTAAATTCCCACATCACGAAGATGAAATAGCACAAAGTAAATCTGGTTATAATATCGATCCAACTATTTATTGGCTACACAATGATTTTCTTGAAGTTGAAGGTCATAAAATGTCAAAGTCTGCTGGTAATTTTTTTACTATCAGAGACCTTCTGGCAAAAGGTATCAATCCTGTTGATATTAGGTTTGCAATGTTCTCCACTCATTATCGCACAAAATTTAATTTTACTTTTTCAGGTTTAGAATCTGCTCGCAAGGCACGGCTAAGAGTACAAGAATTCATATATGATTTATTTGATGAAAAAAAATCAGGCGACCTGCAAATTGATATATCCATGATAAAAAATTCTATTTTTAATGAATTGGCAAATGACCTGCACACACCCAAGGCACTAGCTAATCTGTTTACTTTTATTAACGAACACAAAGCCGAAGATATCAACATCAGTTCAAAAGTGGAATTAATTGCTTTACTTAATGAGATGAATCATATTTTTGAGGCGTGGGTTTTTGAAAAAAGACCAGTTGAAGAGCTTCCAATTCCTCAAGAAATTCAATATCTGGCAGACCAAAGGTGGACAGCCAAGTCAAATAAGCAATTTGCAGA